>NZ_JBAVZJ010000230.1:0-1958 GCF_049588695.1 Robiginitalea sp. | reverse complement strand
CCTCCCATTTGGCGTTCAAACAAAAGGTGGTCGAGGCCGGGGAAGGAGACACCCGCCTCACGCTCAAAGAACTCGCACCGGTCCGCCTGATTAAAAATAAGTTCTATGAGGCTGTGGAAGATGCCTATGCCCGCTGTGCAACCCCAGAACAACTTAAAGAATTGCTGGGACGGGCACGGGCCAAAAAGGGTATGTTTGAAGGCGATCTTGAGGAGGGTGAATTGGAGATAGGCCAGGTTTCAGCCCTGATCCACGATATTTTGCCTGCAGCTCAGATAGTAAATAACATGGTGGCTGAATTCAGGGTCGCCATGGAAAAAGTTTCAGGTTTCTCCCTTTGATTTTAACCTCTTAACGTACAGATCGGACAATGGGAATATCCCGATACAGGCACTCATCCATAATAGGGCATTGAGGGATTACCATGCCGGGATATGCCAGGCCGAAGGTTCGGTATAGGTACGGGCGTCTTCTGCAGCGATGGCCTGTTTCAGGTCCGTCACCAATTATTCCTCACAGGCTTACTTCAGTGCATTTATCGCCTTGAGGTGTTTGGCCATTGAATCCAGTGTACCTGCGAGTTTTTCGATTTCGGATTGAGCCTCATCCCAATCCCGTTGTTCGATGGCTTCCCGGACTCCGGGAAGCGTTTTTACCCCGTATCCCGTATAGAAACCAGGGGCGTAAATCTGGTGCTTATACCAGGATCGCCTTGGGAGCCCATCTGCACTGGTCAGTTGTTGTTCAGATTTCATCAGTAATTTGTTCAGGGCTTCTCTTTTGGATTTTGAAAGGCTCGTGAAATCTATTTTGGAAAAAGACTCAGCTTCCCCCTCAAGCGCATCCAGGGCATTCTGCAGCGGGCTAAAATCCAGGTAAGGAACGGTGGATTTAAGACCGGGGGCATTTAAATTCTTCTTGGGGTCTGCCGCGAGTTCATAGGCTTGGGAGCCCACCAGTTCGTTGTGTTTTTCGGTAGTTTTTCGCATGGAAGAAGTCGTTTCCATGATCTCGTCGAGGTAACCGGACACCGTTTTTTGCCAGGGGGTAAAATCCAGTGGAAGCCATTCGGCATTGGCCAGGCGGAGGGTGATTCTTCCTGCCGTCTTGGCCAGGGCAATGCCATAACTCATGTCCGGGTCTTTAAAGCGTTTGAAATGGGTATATGTATCGTAGATGGTGTGGTATTCACCCCCGGCATTTTCACCCCCGAACCCCAGATTGAGGGAGGCGATACCCGCGTGTTGTATAAAGGGGGTATAGTCCGAGCCAGAGCCCAGGGCATATAGCTCAAATTCGCCATCTCTGCCATTGGCACGATATCGGGCCTGCAGCCTTTGCTGTATCGAAACCCCGGTCTGGGGGTCCGGAACCGCCATGGCTACCTCAGAAACCATAGTCTGAAGGGAATGGGATCCCCCGGCTCCCAGAAATCCACGTCCATTGCCATCGGTGTTGATGTAGGCCACTGCTTTTTGTTGCAATTCCCCCATATGATCCTCAACCCATTCCGTGGAGCCGATCAATCCGGGTTCTTCAGCATCCCAGGCGCAGTATACCAGGGTGCGTTTTGGTCCCTGTCCCTTGCGCGCCAGGGCACCGGCAGCCCGTGCTTCTTCCATAAGGGCCACCATACCGCTCACAGGGTCTGCGGCCCCGTGTACCCAGGCATCGTGGTGGTTGCCCCGCAGAATCCATTGATCCGGGTACTCAGAACCCTTTAAAGTAGCTATTACATTGTGTGCGGGCTGGAGTTTCCATTCAAACTCCAGTTTTAGCCGGACCTTAGCCGGCCCGGGCCCGATACGATAGGTTATGGGCAGGGCACCCCTCCAATCCGCAGGTGCTACGGGACCCTTCAGAGCTTTGAGTAATGGTTCGGCATCGGCATAGGAAATGGGCAGGACCGGTATTTTTGTGATTGTCGGGGCATTTTCGCGTTCCAGGCGTTTGGCATC
>NZ_JBAVZJ010000229.1:0-7739 GCF_049588695.1 Robiginitalea sp. | reverse complement strand
CCGGTTTCCCGAAGTTTCAGGGAATGCAACTGAATCCCGTCGGGCAGCCGTTTTCGAATTTTATCGGCAAAATCGACAACCATATTTTCTGAGGTGGGCTGGTAATCGGCCAGGATTACTTTGTGTCCGTTTTCCTTAAGGGTATTGGCCAATGCCAGGTGGGGCGTACTGCCGTTAAATACAGTAGCGTGATCAAAAGGATCGACTATTTCTTCCTTTACAATGGTTTTCAGATCCCCGAAATCAATCACCATACCGAGCTTTTTATGGCCCGTTTCTTCAATGGGGGAGCCGATTACCGTTACTGAGAGGTGGTAACTGTGCCCGTGCACGTTCCGGCACTTACCGTCATATCCATAGAGTGCATGTCCGGTTTCAAATGTAAATTCTTTGGTAATCCGTATGCGTGCCATCGCCTGTGCTTTTAACGGTGTAAAAGTAGGAATAATGTCTGACCGGGGCCCTATATGGATTGGAGGAGTTCATTAACTTGCAGGAATATGCGGCGTACCCGACTAAAATCCATAACAGATAAGGATCGGATCGATCTGAAGGATTCCTTTAAGGGATGGCGTTCGATCCCCCGTTTTTTTTCGGAAATCTACAGGGCGGCACCGGGACTTTTTCTAATCAACACCCTGGCCCGTTTTCTTAAGGCTTTCAGCCCCGTCGTCCTGCTTTGGATCGGGAAATTGATTATAGATGAAATTGTGCATCTCCTCGAGGTGGGGACAGCCGATATTGACCAGTTATGGGTGTATGTCGGCATTGAATTAGGGGTCGCCCTGCTGTCCGATTTACTGGGTCGGGTGGTGAATCTTACTGATGGCCTTTTAGGGGACCTTTATTCGAATTCCTCTTCTGAACGCATTATCAGAAAAGCCCAGGAACTCACCTTAGAACAACTCGAAGATCCTGAATTCTACGACAAACTGGAGCGGGCCCGAACGCAGACCAACAGTCGGGTCAACCTGATGAGCAATGTTCTGGGGCAGGCCGAAGGACTGCTTTCAGTGGGTTCCCTCATCGGTGGACTCATCTATTTTGAACCCTGGCTGATCTTGTTGTTAATTTTAAGCGTTATCCCTTCCTTTATCAATGAGATAAAGTACTCTTCAGACCGGTACTCCCTGGCCCGCAGCTGGACCAGTGAGCGAAGGGAACTCGATTACCTCAGGTATATAGGGGCCAATAGCCAGACGGCCAAGGAAGTCAAGCTTTTCGGGCTGACCGGCTTTATAGCCAAACGATTTAAAAACCTCGCACATGAGTACTACCTGCTCAACCGCAAACTCGCTATCCGGCAGAGTATTTTTGGCGGCTTATTTAACCTGCTGGGTATTCTGTCCTATTACGGGGCCTATGTGCTGATCATCTACCAGACGCTTGGGGGTTTTCTCACCCTGGGGGAACTCACCTTCCTTTCAGGATCCTTTAACCGGCTTCAGGGAAGCCTCCAGTCTTTTTTCTCCAGGTTTACCCGCATTTCTGAAAGCGCCCTGTACCTGAAGGATTATTTTGATTTTATCGATCTTAAAATTCCCAAACCCGAACATGAGCCGATTCCCATGCCAGACAAAATCCGCAGTGGATTTGAGTTTAAAGATGTTCATTTTACGTATCCCGGGGCGAATTCTCCAACTTTAAAAGGGATTTCTTTTGCGTTGAAGGCCGGTGAGAAAATGGCATTTGTCGGACAGAATGGAGCTGGAAAAACCACATTGATAAAGCTCGTGCTGAGGTTTTATGAGCCGACAAAAGGGAGGATTTTCCTGGATGGTACAGATATTTCACGTTTTGATAAACAGGCGTATCGGGACCGTTTCGGCGTTATATTTCAGGACTTTTTCCGGTACGAATTTACGATTCGGGAGAATATTGCCGTGGGCAATATCGAGGCGATTGACGATACCCCGCTGATACAGGATGCCGCCCGAAAGAGCCTTGCCGACCAGGTGATTGCAGCGTTGAGCGGGGGGTTGGAGCAACAACTGGGCCGGCGGTTCAACCGGGGGCAGGACCTCAGTGGTGGTCAGTGGCAAAAGGTCGCCCTTGCGCGCGCCTATATGAAGGATGCAGAGGTCATGGTACTCGATGAGCCTACAGCCTCCCTGGACGCCCGTGCAGAGTACGAGGTGTTTAAGCGTTTTATTGCGCTGACCAAAGGCCGGACCAGTATTATCATTTCGCATCGGTTTAGTACAGTGCGTATGGCCGATCGTATTTTGGTTCTCGAGGATGGGCGGATCCTCGAATTAGGCACCCATGAAGAGTTGTTACAGAAAGATGGTCTCTATGCGGAGCTTTTCCGGCTACAGGCGGCAGGGTATCAGTAAAAGGATTTACGGAATACAAAAGGATCTTCCCACAAAGGGCACTAGCCTTAATTCATTTGCCTATCTTAGAGTAAGAATAAAGCGAGACTCTTTTCGGATAACCCATCAGATCTTGAATGGGGAAAAATAAAACAACTAACACAAAATAATGTCGCGCATAGTTTTCACGAGGTCATTGGTTATTGTCTTTGCGGCCTATTTATATTGTTTTTCGGGGACGGCCCAGCAAATTTCCCCGGACAACCTTTCACAGGATAGTGTGCTGACACCTTTCCGGAAAGGGCGATGGCTGAGTGGTCTCAGCGGCACATTTAATTCGAGTACCCTGAATATAGAATCCTCAGACAATCTGGTTTCCGCAAATTCCTATGGCCTGGAAATTTTTACAGGTACTTTTTTCAAAGACCGGTGGTTTCTCGGGGCAAATGTATTCGTGAATTCAAATACGGGAAACGGCCTGATTAAAAAGGAATCCGAATCTTTGCTGGTAGGGCCTTCTTTTAGCTATTATTTTTTAAAAGAACCCTATGGCTCCCTTTATATGAGTGTGTTGCCGGGGTATTTTAGAATCCGCGAATCGGCCACTGTGGAACCCGGAGGGGGGCTTATCCAAGAAAAGGCAGAAGGCCCGGGTTTTGCCACACGGATCCGCCTCGGCTTTGCCTATGTTATATCTGATCGGATTGTACTCGACGTAGGGCTCGGGACTAATCTGGCTTGGATAGATGTTGATTTTGTCTCGACTATTGAACAAACCAGCAGGACAGAGTCGATTTTCTCCAATACCACTTTTTTCTCTTTTGGCTTTAACGTATTACTGGACGAATTTTTCTTCTGATGAGATGGATTCTATCAATCATACTACTCCTAGGGGTTTCCCTCCACACCTTCGGGCAGCGCAAGGATAAAGGGATTGTTCGCTCTGACACGCTTAAAACAGGTGGGAATCTGAAGCTGATCGGAATCCCCGTTCTCTTTAGTACCCCTGAAACCGGATTTGGATTCGGAGGGGGCGGGCAGCTTTTCCTGACCGGGGAGAGCAACACTTTTCGGGCCAGACAATCAAACATTCTCTTCACGGGGATTTACACCGCCAATAATCAGATTATCATCCAGGCTTTACCCCAGGTGTATTTTGGCAAGGGAGACTACTATCTTGATGGCTCCTATGAATTTCGCATTTACCCAAATAAATTTTGGGGAATAGGAAATGATACCCCGGAAGACAATGTGGAGGATTACGATATGACAAGTCATAAAGTGAGGGTCGATTTTCTTAAAAGGCTCCCTCCCTCCCTTAATTTTGGGTTTCGTTTTAATTTTGAAAACCATGAGGTTACAGAGGTGGAAGCTGGAGGGATTCTCGATTCCGGGGAGGTTCCCGGGAGTGATCGGGCCGTAATCGTGGGGTTGGGTGCGATCTTTAATTTCGACACCCGGGACCAGGTTGAAGATCCGCACGGAGGGTATTATGTAACTTTCAATGGACAGTTTTCAAGTGAGAATTTCGGTGCTACGCACGGGTTTAACAGGTTTGAAACCGATCTACGGGCGTATCGCCCGATCCGTGAAAAGGGCCTGCTAGCCCTGCGATTATACGTGCAAAACAATTTTGGCGATGTACCCTTTCAGGCGAAGGCCCAGTTCGGAGGGGGTAATATGGCAAGGGGATATTTTGCCGGACGTTTTATCGATGACCAAATGTATGTATTGACGGCTGAGTATCGCTGGCGATTCCATCCCAGGTGGAGCCTGGCTGCTTTTGGGCTCATGGGAGAAGTGTCCAATATCACCCAGAATTTCTTCCAGGACCCCAAATTCAGTACCGGTGGGGGCATTCGCTTCAAAATCCTAAAACAACAGAACACCCTGGTCCGACTGGATGTAGGGATCGGGGAAGATGGCAATAGCGGTTTCTATTTTGGGGTGAATCAGGCATTCTAGCTCATAACCACAAGGTCTATCCAGAGCCGTAAAATATCCGGGCGCCATTTGCTGTATCAAAACACCGGGATGCTTCGATTAGTCTTTGGGTCAGGATTTCTTCTTGAATTCGGCTATGGTTTTCTGAGCCCTATCGGAAAGGGCGAGTTTCCCGGTCATGGCAGCCCGATCTGTGAGTAGTTGACCCCAGTGTTCGGTTCCTTCCCACAGGGCTTGCTTTATCAGCTTCAGGGCCTGGGGGGATTGAGACGCGAGGTCGCGTGCAAAAAATTCCGATTCCTTATCTAAAGAGGCGCGGGATTCAAAGACTTTTGAATATAAACCCCGTTCTTTCGCCCAGTAGGCACTTTTCCACTCCGAAGGAGCCAATGTCATTTCAGCCAGTCCTGAAACTCCCGCTTTTCGTGCCACGGCTGGGGCAATAACCAAAGGGGCAATTCCAATCCCGAGCTCTGAGAGACGCAAAGATGCTTTATCGGAGGCTATGACGTAGTCACAGGCGGCGATCAGCCCGACACCACCACCCACAGCTTTACCCTGTATCTTTCCGACAATGGGTTTGTGGCAGGTGCGCATGGTATTGATCAGTCGGGCAAACCCACTGAAAAAAGTTTTGCTCTGTTCGGGTGTTGAAACCTGGAGCAACTCGTCAAAGGAAGCCCCCGCGCAAAAAGCTCGGTCCCCTTCGGATTGAATCAGGATGGCAGAAACCTCCGGATTTTCACTCAGCGCTTCCAATTCCCGGCAAAGCCGGTCGAGCAGTATCGAATTCAATGAATTGCTCGCCGGGTGGCCAAATTCCAGAATGGCCAGACCTTCATCAATACGGGTGTATAAACTTCCCTCTTTGCGAGTTGTTTCCATGGTTTTACTTCAAATTTAGAGGTTTTGCAGATGGGGGCGAAATTTTCTCCGGAACTTCCAGATAAGGGTGCCTCCCCGAATCAGCATCCAGCATGTAAATGCGATCCAGATTCCATAAAGCCCGAGATTCAGTGCCTTTCCTGCATAGAGGACGGGTAAAAATACCAGAAACGTCGCCAGGAGCAATACATTTCTCAGGTATCGCATTTCACCCAATCCTTTGAATATGCCGTCAAAGACGAAGGCAATAGTATTGATGGGCATTCCCAGAATTACGATAATAAAAATACTGTAGAAAGCATTCAATACAGCGGGTTCGGACGAGAATATACGTCCTATCGGATAATAGAACACCCCCCCGAGGAGCATGAGCAGCAAAGCGACCCACAGGGCATATCGCGTTATTTTTTTACTCAGTAGCCAAAGGCTCGAATAGTCTCCTGCGCCCAGGAAACGTCCCCCCAGGATTTTTCCGGCAGCGGAGTACCCATCGATAAAAAAGGCCGAGAAAAGCCAGAGATTAACGGCTATGGTATGCGCTCCTATAGCTTGATCTCCGAGGGCTGTAGCCTCCCGCACCCCAAATAACAGGGCGACATTGAGGGAGAGGGTTCGCACAAAGAGGTTCAGGGCCATGCCGATCAGTCGTTTTAGCTCAGGATGCAGGGGCCATCTTGGAAGGAGCCGGACAGAGGTCTGGGTCATAAGTAGCCAAAGTGCCATTACGGCCATCACCCCCTGTGCGATAAGACTTGCCCAGGCAGCACCCTCAAGGCCCATTGGGGGAAGCCATGAAGAAACCCCGTAAACGAGGATAAAATCCAGCACTATATTTAATCCGGCGCCCGTAATGGCGATGAGCATGGGCCAAACAGTGTTTTGAAGGCCCTGGAAAATACCCATGATGGCAAAGACCAATAAAGTAAGCGGGAATCCCCATACCCGTATTTCATAATAAGCAACACATCGATCGAGAATTTCCCCCGAGGCATTTAGAAGTTCAAAAATCTCCCTGCTAAAGGGAAGGGAAACCAATAAAATAATAATGCTAATCCCGATATTGATTACGATGGCTTGTGCGGGGAGCGTTTGGATCTCAGATAATTTTCCGGCACCGTAGTATTGGGAAATGATTGCTGAAATTGCAGAACGGGTTTGCCCGAGAATCCAGATGAGCATACTTAGGAAGGCCCCGACAATCCCTATTGCTGCAAGAGATTCAAGACCTTTTTCGGGAATATTGCCCACAATAGCAGTATCTGTGATGCTCAATACAGGCTCAGCGATTCCGGCGATAAGGGCGGGAATTGCAAGCTTGTTGATATTGGCAAAAGTAAGGGCTGAATTCACCGGGCGAAGATACGCGGAGTACCGGGATATTAAAAAACCTGTAAACAGACCCGGGGCTGTGCTGTCAATCTATAAGATGTTTTTTTGACTTTTGAGGCATGATAACGGTTCAGGCTTTTTATTGTAAATTTAAATGGTCAAATTAATCCGATTGTATGAAAAATTTTCTGGTGCCTGTTGGGAATTCTAAGGATTCATATGAAACGCTCCAATATGCCGTGGACTTTGCAGCTCATTTTGATGCTGTGGTTTATGTTATGGAGGTCCTCAATGTAAGTACAAGGGCCGGGGACCTTGCCAATACATCTGAGAAGTTTCTGGCCAGTAGTCGGGAGCGGATTCGGGAAGTGATCAGCCACGTGGACACTAAATCGGTGATCCTGAAGGCAGCCACATATACCGGAGACCTCATCGACGGGTTGAAAGAGATCGATGCTGAACTTGGGATAGATTTGATTATTATCGCTCCCAGATCTGTAGAGGTGGACGAGGAGAACTATTTGGGAAGTACCTCCGGGAGCATAATTAAACGTACAGATATTCCTACACTCATAGTGCCAAAAGGGGTGAAATTCACACCCTATAAGAAAATACTTACAGCTTTCAAATCCGGGGTGCTGAAGCGGAACCGTATACTCAACCCGCTGATCGCCATTAAGAAGGAGTTTTCGTCCAAAATCAGCCTCATACTTGTGAAAACTCCCGGGTACACCGATGAGGATTTAAAAATCAATACGGCTTTGATGGATGTCAGTTCCGATGTAACACTTACGGAGCAAGCCAAAACGTATTTGGGGGTACTCGAACACCTCAAGGAATACCAACCGGATTTACTCTGTGTTTTCAGAAGGAAACGCGGATTTTTTTCCGCGCTCTGGGAGAAGAACCGAATCCTTAAGTCGGAGTTTTCAGTGCGCATCCCCGTTTTGGTCCTCAGCGTTAAGAAGGATTAGGGTTCCGGGATTGTATCTTATATGTCTGCAGGGGGGCAGATGGTGCGCTGGCGATCAGTCATACAAATACAGTTTTCATTACGCTAACAATACCTGACGGTATTGGCGATCGGAAAGTTACTAGAGCGCCGGAGTAGCTTCGCTGCTCCAGACTGTCTCCAGTCCTGCAAATACAGTTTGCTTCGCCCGAGGCGGAGATGTCTTAAAAGCAGAAAATCTGCTCTAATAGATTGAAAGTACTAGAGTTATTGACCGGAGTAGCTTCGCTGCTCCAGGGCCGAACGGTTAAAAC
>NZ_JBAVZJ010000228.1:0-5179 GCF_049588695.1 Robiginitalea sp. | reverse complement strand
GGAGTAAGTTGGGAAACAGGTGGGGTGAATCAGGTAGCTACCACACAGGGCAACCTCCAATCCTTGGTATACACTATGTTTATACGATTAAAGCTGTACTGGCAGTCCTGCCAATCCCACCTGAGGCGGACACTTCAAAGTCCACCCGGCCCAGACGCACCCCATAGCACCCCACTTGCTGGATGAGTACGGTTTGGCCTGCGCGATTCAGGGTCTCTTCTGCCTGCTCCATAAAGGTGTGAGTATGACCTCCAATGATCAGGTCTATGTTTTCAGTAGAAGCGGCGAGCACCTGATCGCTTACGCGGTCCGGGTTTTCGTAGCGATGTCCCAGGTGAGATAGACAAATTATCAGGTCGCAATATTCTTCTTCCTTCAGCATACGCGACACGTCACGGGCGATTTCGACAGGGTCCAGGTACTTTGTTTCGCCATAGAGTTCTTTTAAGACCAGCCCCTGGAGTTGAATACCAAGTCCAAAAACACCGATACGCACCCCATTCCGGACAAAAACTTCGTAAGGCTCTACCCGGCCTTCGAGGAGGGTATTCTCAAAATTGTAATTGGCGGATAGAAATGAAAAAGAGGCGTTGGGCAATTGTGCCAGCAGCCCGCCAAGGCCATTGTCAAAGTCGTGATTGCCAAGGGTGGCAGCCTGATATCCCATGCGGTTCATCAATCGAAATTCGAGTTCCCCTCCGTAAAAATTAAAATAAGGAGTGCCCTGGAAAATATCGCCGGCGTCCAGTAGCAGGGTATCCGGATTTTCTTGTCGGATTGATTCAATTAAAGCGGCCCGTCGTGCAGCCCCGCCAAGATTGGCAAAGGTGGGGTGGGAAGGTGGGAAAGGGTCGATATGGCTGTGAACATCGTTGGTGTGCAGGATAGTAATACGTCGCAGGGGCTCCGGGCTACAGGATTGCAGGGCCAGCCCCCCTAATCCCAGGGCAGTCCCTCCCAGAGCTCCTGTTTTGATGAATTTTCGTCGTTTCACAGCGTGTCGAGTTGAATAAAGCGGTTGTCGATTCCAGCTTTTAAGGTATCAATGGCCTTGAAATAGTCCACCATGGCATTCCGTATTTTATACCCCGTATCTGAAATACTCACCCTTTCTTTAAAAAAATCCATACGATCCCCGCCCCCCATAAGGTAATCTGAGGTGGCTACGTAGTATATGCGCTCGTCATCTATAGGCTGCCCCTGAATCCTGGTCGACTTTAAACTTCCGTCCGCTTCCAGCACGATCTCTATTCCCGATACCGGATGCGGACGGGAAGCAGTGGTCAGGAATCCAACCATTTTTTTTATCGCCCGTCCAGGCATCCCCACTACGACAAGTCTGTTTTCAAAAGGCATAACCTCGTATGCGTTCCGCTCTGAAACCGGACCTTTAGAGATAGAGCTGCGCATACCTCCGAAATTATGCAGGGCTAAATCCACCTTTTTATCGCCCCGCATTCGGGCAACGGCATTGGCGCGATCCAGCATCAGGTCGGCCATGAGGTTTCCCAAAGGGGTGTTCCATTGTCCGTCTGTTTTGGTAATGTGGTTTGGGGCAAAAGACAACGGGGTATCCAAAACGGCATTCAGACGGGAACGGTACGGCTGAATAAAGGCGTCTATGGAGTCCGCCGGATGTAAAGAGCTATCGATGCGAATTTGAATAGCTTGCGGTATTGCCCGGGGTTGATGTCCCTGTTTACATCCCGCAAAACCCGAAAGAAGGCAGGCTGTGATAAAAAGTTTAAAAAATAATCGCTTCATCCGGGATACGCGGTCTTTCTATTGGCGGGAATTCAATTACCTTTGTTTTAAACCTGAACGGACCATGGTTTTTAAAGGGTTAAAGGACAAATTTAAGCACAAATCCGGAACAAAATTCCTTCATCAGGAATTAAAACGTGCTCCGGTGGCCCTGGAGCGTAAACCCGGGATTCAGTCCCTGGGTATTATCGCGGACCTCGAATCGTTTAAAGAAGACGATCGCTTTTACGAACTGGTCGAAGATCTGGGTCTGAAATCCAATACCGTTAAAATCATTGGTTACAGGGAATACTACGATAAAAATTCTCCCTATGCCACCCCGGTTTTTTCAGATAAGGATCTGGGCTGGAAAGGGGCTGTTGAAAACAGCTATGCCCTGGAATTCCTCAGCCGGGACTACGATTTACTGATCAATTATTTTGATCAGCCCCGCCTGCTTTTACACCTTATGAGTATCAAAACACGTGCAGCTTTGCGAATTGGCTTTTCCGGGATAGATGTGGTGTATAATGACATCATTCTGGAGAGCCCGATTTCGGATTTTGATACCTTTAGAAAGGAATTAAAAAAATACTTAAAGTTATTGAAGCAAATCGCATGAGGGAAAAGATAGTGGGTACAGGAGTTGCCCTGATTACTCCTTTTACTGCTGATCTGGGCGTGGACTTTACAGCACTCGAGCGTTTGGTAGCGTATGTCATTGAGGGTGGGGTGGACTATCTCGTTGTTTTGGGAACTACGGGGGAATCTGCCACCCTGAGCAGAGAAGAGAAGGATAACATATTGCGGTGCGTGGCGCGTTCTGCAGGAGGGCAGGTACCCCTGGTAGCCGGAATAGGGGGTAATTCCACAAATGCCGTCCTCGAAGACTTTAAGAACACCGACCTTCGCGGGTATTCTGCGATCCTGTCGGTTTCCCCATACTATAACAGGCCCACCCAGGAGGGGATCTTCAGGCATTTTGAAACCCTGGCCTCAAAGAGTCCACTACCTTTGATCCTTTATAATGTACCATCGCGTACCGGGAGCAATGTGCTCCCCGAAACGGTTCTAAGACTCGCCAATGCCTGCCCAAATATTATAGGTATTAAAGAGTCGAGTGGGGATCTGCATCAGATTCAGGACATCCTCTCAAAGGCTCCTGATGAATTTTTGGTTATTTCCGGTGACGACCTTACTGCAGTGCCCTGCATACTGCATGGGGGGGCAGGTGTAATCTCCGTCCTCGGACAGGGTATACCCGTGGTTTTCTCACGTATGATCGATCTGGCCCGAAAGGGTAAAGGGGATAAGGCTATGGAAATCCACAACCAGATAGCACCCCTTGTGGAACTTATATTTCAAGAAGGGAACCCGGCGGGAATTAAGGGGTTGCTGGAAGTACGTGGCTTGTGTTCTTCTTATGTGCGATTACCCCTGGTGGCCCCCACATCGAATTTAAGCCGGCAGATTGAAAGTTTTATAAAACATCAGGGTCTGCTGCAATAAGCTTAGTTAAAGTTTGTTCAAAAATACCTCACCTGTCACCTTATGGGGATATATTGCCGGAGGAATTCCGATTTCATATTCCGTTAATTATACCTACTTTTGCCCAATGTTTTGGAAAATAGCCCGATACACTCTAGTCTTCCTCCTTTCTTTAGGTTTCCTATCCTGTAGTGAATACCAGAAAGTTTTAAAGGATACAGACATTACAAGAAAATACGAATACGCCCAAAAGCTTTACGAAGAAGGAGATTTCAAGAGAGCAAATCGGCTCTTTGAACAGATAGCTCCTCAGTTTGTCGGTAAGCCCCAGGGCGAACGGGTGATGTTCTTTTTTGCCAACAGTTACTTTGAAATTGGGGACTATAATTTTGCCGGGTACCAGTTTGAGCGTTTTTTAAAATCCTACCCCAGAAGTGAAAAAGCCCCTGAAGCGGCTTATTTAGGGGCTAAGAGTTACTATATGCTTTCCCCGAAGTACTCCCTGGATCAGACAGATACGGATAAGGCCCTGACCAAACTGCAGTTATTTATAAATTCATATCCCGAATCTGAGTTTACCGTCGAGGCGAATGCAATGGCCAGGGAACTGACCACCAAAAAAGAACAAAAGGCGTTCGAGATTGCAAAGCAGTTCGTAAAGCTGGGAGAGTATTTTGTTTTGGATTACAACCTTTCGGGCATTGCGGCCCTCGATAATTTTGTAAACGACTATCCGGGCTCAGTGTACCGGGAAGAAGCCCTGTTCCAAAAATTCCGCGCGTCTTCAAACCTGGCTATTAACAGTACCTTCAGGAAGCGGAAAGAGCGTCTCGATGAAGCCCTTGAAGCTTATAATAACCTGATGAAGGATTATCCAGAGACGGAGTTCGCAAAAGATGCGGAGAAATTACTTGAGGATATTCAGGAAGAACTTAATAAATACACCGAATTAGAAAATCTGGCAAAATGAATATGAACGATCTGAAAAATTCACAGGCTCCGATAACCACGGTAACCATTAACCGACTCGAGTTTGACGACAAGACGGACAATATATACGAGTCCATCTCAATAGTTGCCAAGCGCGCTTCCCAGATTAATGCCGATATCAAAAAGGAATTATTGGAGAAACTAGAGGAGTTCGCGACCTACAGCGACAGCCTTGAAGAAGTTTTTGAAAATAAGGAGCAAATCGAGGTTTCCAAATTTTACGAAAAACTTCCAAAACCTCATGCCCTTGCCATTCAGGAATGGCTTGAGGACAAGATTTATTACAGGAATACGGAGAAAGATCCGGAATAAGATGTTGGGTTCCAAGCGCATCCTTTTGGGCATTACCGGGGGTATTGCTGCTTATAAGACTACATTTCTCACCCGATTACTCATTAAGGCCGGAGCCGAGGTTCGCATTGTGATGACCCCGGCTTCGGCTGATTTTGTCAGTCCCCTTACCCTGGCCACCCTTTCCAGGAATGAAGTGCTTTCCAGTTTTGTGCGGGACGAAGACGGGTCCGTAAATTGGAATAACCACGTGGATTTGGGGTTGTGGGCGGATATTATGCTTATCGCACCAGCGACGGCCAATACCCTTTCCATGATGGCTTCCGGAGCCTGTGACAATCTGCTGCTGGCCTGCTACCTGTCTGCCAAATGTCCTGTGTTTGTGGCCCCGGCCATGGATCTTGACATGTACAAGCACCCTTCCACACAAAAGTCGCTGAAAACGCTTCAGGGCTATGGGAATAGTATTATCCCCGCGGAGTCCGGAGAACTGGCAAGTGGTTTGCTCGGGGAAGGACGGATGGCAGAACCAGAGACTATTGTAGCTCATCTGCAGACCGCCTTGCGGGCAGGGAAACCCTTTTTAGGAAAAAAAGTTCTAATTACAGCCGGACCCACCTATGAGGCTATCGACCCGGTTCGTTTTATCGGGAATCACTCCAGCGGT
>NZ_JBAVZJ010000227.1:0-4294 GCF_049588695.1 Robiginitalea sp. | reverse complement strand
CCATGAGTGAGTGGGGCAGCATAGTTGCGCTTACCTATATGGCGGCCCAGCGCACATTTCCGGATTATAACGATATGGCCGACAACAAGGCATACCTGGAATCGGTAGCCCGAAGCTTTGGATATTTCTTTGGAACAGAAAAAAAAGTCAGGGTCAATACGATCTCTCAATCTCCGACGCCCACTACTGCCGGAAAAGGGGTAAAAGGTTTTGATGCCTTTATCAATTACGCAGAAAAAATGTCTCCTTTGGGGAATGCCACGGCTCTTGAGTGTGCGGACTACACGATAACACTATTTTCTGATTTTACGCGTAAAGTCACCATGCAGAACTTGTTTCATGATGGAGGTTTTTCATCTACTGGCGTCAGCCAGGACATCATTGATTCATTTTCTGAATAGCAGAATGTTTTAATAGCACCAAAGGCCATCCCTCCAACGGATGGTTTTTTTATAGGGGGGTCTATGGAAGTTTATTTTTCATTTGTGGTGCCAGTTTTTAACCGGCCGGGAGAAGTCCGGGAGCTGTTGGAAAGCCTTGCCATCCAAACGTATTCAAGGCCTTTTGAGGTCGTGATTGTCGAAGATGGCTCAAGTGTCCCATCCAAAGAGGTTATCGGGGAATTTTCAGACCGCTTGCAACTCAATTACTTCAAAAAGAAGAATACCGGTCCTGGCGACTCCAGGAATTTTGGAATGCACCGTGCCAGGGGGTCTTATTTTATACTCGTGGATTCGGATTGCATCCTGCCCGGGGCCTATCTCGATGAGGTGGCGCGCTTTCTTTCCAAAACCCCCCTGGATTGTTTTGGAGGAGCTGACGATGCCCATCCGTCGTTTAATCCCATGCAACAGGCCATTAGTTATACGATGACTGCTATGCTTACAACAGGTGGAATCAGGGGGAAGTCGGGATTCAGCGAAAAATTCCAGCCCCGCAGTTTTAATATGGGGCTCTCCAGGGCTGCTTTTGAAGCCAGTGGGGGTTTCGGTAATATTCATCCTGGTGAAGACCCGGACCTGAGCCTAAGGCTAAAAGATTTGGGTTTTTCCATTGGTTTTATTCCCGGCGCAACTGTTTATCATAAACGGCGTATTGATTTCAGGTCTTTTTACAGGCAGGTACATAAATTCGGGCTTACACGTCCTATACTCAATCGGTGGCACCCGGGTTCTGCCCGTATTACCTATTGGTTTCCTGCTTTTTTTGTCATGGGGCTCTTAATTGCTGTAGTGCTCCCCATTTTCTTTAATGGCCTTCCGGCCTGGGCTTTACTGATTTTGTTTGTGTTGTACCTGTTTGCGGTGGCCATTGGTGCAGGTGTTAAGTCGGGTAGTGCGCGGGCAGCGCTGCTGGCTCCGGGTGCCCTGCTTGTACAATATGTCGGCTATGGGCTGGGTTTTCTAAAATCGGCTTTCTTGCTTACCTTTAGTAAGAAGAAACCCGAGGTATTAATGCCCGGGCTCTTTTTTAAACCTTAAACCTTGATAGGAAAGATTCAGTCAGGTATCAAACAGAGGAAAGCACGGGTTTTCTTTCTATTCCTTTTGTTTTCGATTACAGCCTGGTTTATTACCCGGCTCTCGGAAACGTACTCGCATTCCGTAGATTTTGCCCTGAACTACACCCACAAGCCTGAAGGCATGCTTTTGGTGGATATCCCGCCAGGAGAGCTCGGGGTCCGTATCCGCGCGAATGGTTTTCAGTTACTTCGCTATCAACTCAGTCCTAAGGAGATTGCAATCGACCTCCGGGAGGTGCGGCAGGGGAACAAAGGGTTTTTTATCAGTCCGCAATCCTATAGAAGCCAAATAGAACAGCAACTAAGCCAGGGCATTGGCTTGCTTCAAGTGCCTTCGGATACGATTTTTTTGAATTTTCAAAAAATGAAATCCAAAACCGTACCTGTTCGGGTACCTGAAGAGCTGGATTTCGCTCAGAATTACATGTTGGACGGAGGACTCGTTCTGGAGCCGGAACAGGTACATTTGCTGGGTCCTCCATCCGAAATTGACAGTATCGAGATGGTTTATACGGAACCCCTTTCGATTTCGGGTATCAAAGGAGATTTTAAACAGGAACTCTCAATAGACTCCAGGTTCCGACAGCCAAACACCGAATTCTCCCAGGATCGGATACAGGTCTCTGGAAGCGTTTTTCGTTTTTCAGAAGCTGTTATCGAAGTGCCCGTAGAGGTCATCAATCTGCCGGATAGTATGGAAGTCCAGACTTTTCCCAATATGGTGGGTGTTTTGTGTAAAGGGCGCATCGAGGGGTTGAAGTCCCTGAATCCTGACGATTTCCGCCTTGTAGCGGATTACAATGCACCGTCCTCTGAAACCGGTCGATTAATGTTGGATCTGGCCGAAAAACCCGGAGGTGTCACCGAAACACAGCTACTGGAGACATCCGTAGAGTTTATTACCAGAAGAGAATGATTTGTGTGGGGCTTACCGGGGGCATTGGAAGTGGTAAAAGCACCGTTGCGTCTTATTTTAAAGCACTGGGGATTCCTGTTTACGATTCAGATACCCGGGCTAAGGAATTAATGCAAAACGATCCCTTTTTGCGTGAGCAGATTACTCAGCTATTGGGTGAGGAGGCCTACAGCAAAGGTGGTTTGAACCGGAAATGGATCTCCTCAAGGGTGTTTTCAGACCCCGTGTTATTAAACGCCTTAAATGGATTGGTCCACCCTGCGGTACGGACAGATTTTGAACTCTGGAGGGCGGAACAACGCGCCCCATACGTGGTGCAGGAGGCCGCTATTCTTCTGGAGAATGGAGCCTATAAAAATTTAGACAGGACACTCCTGGTTGTAGCCCCGGAAAAGATGCGGATAGAGCGGGTTGTTCACCGCGACAATGTAACACCGACCCAGGTGCTGAAACGGATAAAGCACCAGTGGACAGATGCCCGTAAAATTCCCCTTGTCGATTTTGTAATCGAGAACACCGACCTTGAAAATACGCGTGAACAGGTAGAGGTTATTCACCGTAAACTCCTTGAAATGTCGGGAAGTGCGCCGGAATCCTTTTGTTAAGGTTAGGTTAAACCACCACTGCGCTAAATGTTAAATTTTTATTTTTACCTGAACGATGAATAAGAGGTTGTTTGTGCTGTTGGTGGTTCTGATGAGCCTTTCTCTTGTCGGGATAATCGCAGTGCAGTTATATTGGATCAAAAGCTCTGTTGAGGACAAAGAAGAGCAGTTTTCCAATACGGCCACCGAGGTGCTTAACAAGGTAGCCGAGAAGATTGAGGAGCGCGAAATGAAGGAGTATTCGGAGCGCTTTTTGAATCTTAAAGACAGTGTAGGGGACCTCAGGAGTGCGCAACTCAGTAATATATTTTTCATCGACCGCGATATAAACTCCAATGAAATCCTTTTTTATTCACACGGGATTCTGGAAGAGGATTACAATATAGCATCTACGTTCTTTGACAATGCGGCTTCCTCGGATACAACGACCATAAAGAATTTTACCAGTCGGCGTACAAAAACCATCTATAAGGAAGAGTACGGTCTGGATGGTAAAGCATATCGACTAAGTCCTATCGAAAAATGGGAAAAAGTCGGTGGAATTTCTGCCATGGAGAAGGCGATGTTCGACGACGTATACAGGGTGTATGCGAACCGGGTTCCCATACACGAAAGGATAAGTCGGGAAGAAATAGAGCTCTTGCTGGATCAGGAACTTGAAAACAGGAATCTCGACATCGATTACGAATACGGGGTATACAGCCGGGGACTTCCCACGAAAATTAAATCCAGGAAGTTCAGTATGGATACCGAAAGCTATTACAAGGCACCGGTATTCCGGGATAGTGAAGGTGTTACGGATTTTGCGCTTTTGATTTCTTTTCCGGACCAAAAAGATTTTCTGGTGCGCTCAGTGGTTGGGATGGCAGTGCTTTCACTGCTTTTTACACTGATTATAATGATAGCCTATGCGAGTGCTATCTATCAGCTGATACGACAAAAGCAGATCTCGGAGATCAAAACAGATTTCATAAACAACATGACTCACGAGTTCAAAACGCCCATAGCGACTATTAACCTGGCGGTTGAGGCCATAAAGAATCCAAAGATTATGGGAGATGCCGATAAAGTAGGTCGCTATCTGAACATGATCCGTGATGAAAATAAACGAATGCATGCACAGGTTGAAAATGTGCTCCGGATTTCCAAACTGGAGAAGAATCAGCTGGACATCAGCAAGGAACGCGCAGATGCTCATGAGATCATTGAGAAGGCCATCACACATGTGGAGCTCATTGTTCAGGATAGGGG
>NZ_JBAVZJ010000226.1:0-8150 GCF_049588695.1 Robiginitalea sp. | reverse complement strand
AGTCTGGAACGGGAAGTGGTCTGTTTAAAACCCAGTATTTCTGAAATTTCGGCGTGATCGTATCCTTCAACCAGATACAACTGCACTACATAGCGGTATTTATCCGGTAGCGCTTCGATGGCTGTTTTCACTTCCTCTAACTGCACTTCCCGGTCTACGGTCCAGTCGGGCTCCTCAGAGAGGGTCAGCCGGTGTTCCTCCAGCTCAACAAAATGCTGCTTGCGCGCTTTCAAAAAATCAATACTCCCATTCACTACAATCCGTTTTAACCACGCCCCGAAGGTGACATTCCCCTGAAATTGGTCTATTTTACGGAATGCCCGAATAAAGGCTTCCTGGGTGATGTCTTCAGCATCTGCTGAATTCTTTACAAATCGCATGGCCACACAATACATTCCATGGGCGTATTTTTTATAAAGCGCCAGTTGTGCTTTGCGGTTATTCTTCCGGCATTGCGCAACCAGGTCTGTGGATATCAGTTCGCGGGTTTCCAGGGTATTTGTCTTTAGTTACCACTCATATAGACGAGTGAAGAAATGCAGTGTTGCAAAAAAGGCTACATTTAGAGTATCTTTTTTATTTCCCTTTGAAGCAAGTTACTGTAAAAAACAAGCATCTTTCCCTGGAAGTACTGGAATACGGGGCGATCATCCTGAAACTGAAATTTCGCACGTTTGGGAATTCATGGACTGATGTAAATGTCTCACTCGACTCACCGGAAGACTACCTGAACGACCCTTTGGCCATTGGGGCCTGCGTCGGACGGTACGCAGGAAGGCTCTCCGGGGGAAATCTCAACCTGGACGGAAACTCTTTCCCCCTTACCCATACCGATGGGATTACCCTTCACGGAGGAGACCGGGGTTTCTCCAGGCGATACTGGACCCTTGAGCATGTAGGTGAAAGCCCCGAAAAATCGGAAATTATCCTGAAATACAGGAGCGAGCACCTGGAAGAAGGATTCCCGGGCACTCTGGACGTGACCGTTACCTACACCCTTTTAAAAAATACCCTCATTATCCGCCATGAGGCAACCACGGACAGACCCACAGTTGTAAACCTGACCAACCACACCTATTTTAAAATAGATTCCCAACCCCTGATCGCACACTACCAGTTGCAGATCAATGCACATAAAAAAGCTGAAACTGACTCGCGGCGGTTGCCAACGGGCCGGCTTCCGGGGGTAATGGGAACAGCCTATGATTTTTTGGAGGAGCGCCCCCTGGGGGATTTTACTATGGACACCCCCTTCCTACTGGATGCAAATCGCGATTTTGCAGCTCGTCTGACCTCCTCCGTCTCGGGAATTCGCCTCACGGTACACACGAACCAACCCGGTTTAGTTGTCTATACTCCGGAACATTTTGCAGGGATCTGCTTTGAGACTCAGAATTTACCCGACGCGCCCCGCTTTGACCATTTTCCGGATGCGCGCTTAAATCCGGGGGAAACCTATGTGAACGAATCCCACTTCGTATTTGAGTCCCTCCCTTAAAGCCCTGAAGTCTTCGGGATACTATAAAAGGCTCCTTATCTGAGTTCTTTTCCGTCCATCAATTTCCTACCTTAGGGGTTCAAACTGTATAAACAATGAAAATACTCAAATGGATCCTCGGCATTTTAGTGGTTCTGGCACTTCTGTTTTATTTTGTCGGCCTGCCGGTCTTAAAGCAACAGACCAAAAAGGTCAGCCCCGAAAAAACGGCGTATTACGAGGAAAATTCCCTGACCCTTTCGGTAACATATTCCAGCCCTTCAAAAAAAGGGAGGACAATTTTCGGAGAACTCGTACCCTACGGTAGCGTCTGGCGAACCGGAGCCAATGAACCTACCCGGTTTACAACGGCCACCCCCCTGAATATAGGAGGCCAGTCCCTGCCTGCGGGGGACTATTCCCTGTGGACCATACCCGGGAAAGAACAATGGACCGTTATATTCAATAGTGAAATTGCCGATTGGGGCGTGACCCTACTGAGCGGGGGCAGCGAGACGACCCGAAAACCAGAATCGGATGCCCTGCAAATTATTGTACCGGTAGAACGACCGCCCGGGGTCGTAGAAAATTTCGATATTTCCTTTGTTGAGGATGATTCAGACAAACGCGTATATATGCAATTGAGCTGGGATACCACACGGGTGAGTGTCCCCTTAAATTAGACCCTTTGAAAAAAAGTGCCTTAAAAGCCCGACAAGAAGCGGCGGCAAGACTGCAGTTGCGGAAAGAAACGGTGGACAACTCAGCAATTATCGCCGGTATTGCCGCTTCGGATACAACGGCGCTTTCCCGGGCTATTACCCTGATAGAGAGTACCCGCCCGGAGGATGAAATCCGCGCCGGAGAACTCGTGGAATCCTGCCTCAATCGAGCCGTGCCCGGTATCCGGGTAGGTATAACAGGCGTCCCGGGAGCGGGAAAGAGCACGTTCATCGAAACCCTGGGGCTCTATCTTGTCGGCCAGGGGCATCGGGTGGCTATCCTGGCTGTGGACCCCAGCAGCAGCCTGAGTAAAGGCAGTATTCTTGGGGATAAAACCCGGATGCAGGAATTAAGCCGGAATCCGAATGCTTTTATCAGGCCTTCCCCGGCAGGGGAATCCCTGGGCGGTGTCGCCCGGAAAACCAGGGAGAGTATTACCCTTTGTGAGGCCGCAGGTTTTGATATCATCCTGGTTGAAACTGTAGGTGTGGGCCAGAGCGAAGTGGCCGTTCACGGGATGGTCGATTTCTTTCTTTTGTTAAAAATCGCCGGGGCCGGCGATGAACTCCAGGGCATCAAAAGAGGTATTGTTGAAATGGCCGATGCCGTGGTGATCAATAAGGCAGATGGCCCGAACCTTGCAGCCGCCGAAAAAGCAAAAGGTATTTTCACAAGTGCGCTTCACCTCTATCCACCTAAGGAAAACGGCTGGTCTCCCCCCGTTTTACTCTGCTCTTCCACGGAAGGGAGTGGTATTGCCGAAACCTGGCAAATGATAGATGACTATGCCTCCTCCTGCCGTGCCGATGGCAGTTTTGAAAAAAAGAGGGACAATCAAAACATCCACTGGTTAAAGCAGCGTATTGAATCGGCTTTAACCGCTGACTTCTACAGGAATCCAAAAATCCAAAAGGCTTTTCAGACCTTTAAAGACCGGGTGATCCGGAAAGATTTGAGCCCCACTAAAGCTGCCCATGAATTGCTGGAGATGTACCGCCCGCATGACAAAGGCCAACTCTAGCAGGATGTGTATGGAAAAAACTACCTTTAAACCGGAATTAAAACGAATTCAATGCCTGTCCTGACCGATGCGCTTCTTTCCATAGTTGTCCCTTTGTATAACGAGGAAGAAAATGTGACCCTTCTCACCGAACGAATCCACGAAAGTCTGGAGGGGTACAATTATGAGATCGTCTATGTAGACGACTTTTCAACCGACCGCACCCGCAAGGTGATCACAGAACTGAAGGATCCGAAAGTCCATTTGATTTCCCTAAAAAAGAACTACGGGCAGAGTCTCGCCCTGGCAGCCGGACTGGATTACGCACATGGGGAATATATCGTTACCATGGACGGGGATTTGCAAAACGACCCTTCAGATATCCCGGGGATGTTGCCTTACGTGCTGAGCGGTGAATACGATGTGGTCACAGGGATCCGGCAAAAACGCAAAGACTCCCTGGTCAAAAAGATCCCCTCCAAAATCGCCAACTTTATGGTCAGAAGGGTTACCAAACTCGATATAAAGGACAATGGTTGTGCCCTAAAAGTATTTACCCGGGATATTGCCAAAGACATGAATCTGTACGGGGAAATGCACCGGTTTATCAACCTGCTCGCCTATTTGGAAGGGGCCCAGATAAAACAGGTGCCCGTAAAACACCACGCGCGTAATGCGGGCGTTTCAAAGTACGGCCTGGAACGGGTATTTAAAGTAGTGGCCGATATGATGCTGCTGCTTTTTATACGCAAGTACTTTCAGCGACCCATACATCTTTTCGGAATTATTGGAGTGCTGATGATCCTGCTCGGGGTGGGTATCAACATCTATCTGCTTATCGTTAAATTCGGCTTTGGACAGGATATCGGGAACCGCCCTTTATTGATTTTCGGACTGATGTTTATTTTAGGGGGAATCCAACTTTTCACCATTGGCATTGTCATGGAATTGCTCATCCGAACCTATTATGAATCACAAAACAAGAGGCCGTACCGCATCAAAAACGTCATAATTGGTGGGGAAACTGCGTAAAAAAGGACTCGCCTTACTCAAAGCGCTTTTCAGTGCCCTTTTGCTCTATCTCATTTTTACCCGCATTCCGTTTTCGGAAGTTTGGGAAGTGCTTAAAAAAGCAAACCCCGGGTATCTGGGACTTGCCCTGATCGCTTTTGGCGTATCTAAATGGATTGCAGCACGCCGGCTTAATCTTTACTTCGAAAGAATTGAAGTCCCTTTAACCGAACGGAGCAACCTGCAATTGTATCTGCTCGGGATGTTCTATAACCTTTTCCTGCCCGGGGGCATTGGAGGCGATGCCTATAAGGGCTATCTGTTGCATCGAACCTTTGGGGCTTCCGGGAAACGACTGGCTTCGGTCCTCCTCCTCGACAGGGTTAGCGGCCTGGCTGTATTGTTTCTCTACAGTTTTGTTATCGTGCTTTGGATGGCCCTGCCGGAGCTCGAGGCCTATCAACCCGGGCTCTGGCTCCTCCTGCCCCTGGGAATACTCGTTTACTGGGCCATTCACCGTAAAGTATTTCCCCTCCTGCAACCCGTGTTCTGGCCTGCACTGGGGTATTCAGCACTTGTGCAACTGGCCCAATTGATTTCAGTTTACCTCATCCTGATGGCCCTGGGGGTGACTGACTCCGTAATGGAATATCTGCTCGTCTTCCTGATCAGCAGTATTGTGGCCGTTCTGCCCATTACGATCGGCGGTATCGGCAGCAGGGAACTCGTGTTTTTCTATGGGGCACAATGGCTGGGACTCAATGAGGGAACCTCCATCGGGATTAGTATGACCTTTTTCCTGATCACGGCCCTGGTATCCCTCACGGGAATGTGGTATCATTTTAAAAAACCGGACCTCGAATTACGGTTTTTGCCCGGGGATTCGGACTAAATAGCGTTTGCGAAGTACCTCTGACCGTGTTTCCGGGTTTAGAAAACGACCCTGTAAGCGGGAAATCCGAAACTGATCCACGGTGTATTCAGTATCCCACCGAACCCCGGCATCCCTGAGTTTTTCCAATTCCTTATCGTCAGTATAAAGCCATAAGGGTTGTGAAGCTTGCGGCAAATCTGTAATATTTACAATCTCGAGGGGTTTGCCAAAATAGAAATCCAGGGCCCAGGTATGCTGGTCGGAAAGCTTGTAAAGCGTGTAGGGCTCCAGAGACTCGGCTCTAATACGCTCCGCCATGGCAGACCCCCCCTGATATTCCAAAAGGGAAGGATAAAAATGACCGTTTAAGACGAGATTCAACAGAACACTCCCATAAAGGCTGATCCCCATAAGCCGAACCATGGGATCGCCCCATTTTAAAAAAAGAAAATACCCCAGTACCACCCCAACTATTAAAAGGATATACCCGAGTAAAGATCCCAGTGGGAAAACCCAGAAGATTATCCCCAAAACAGCTGCACATACAAGGCTGTATATTCCCAATTGCACAGCCCCCGCCTTCCTGAGCTTTTTAAACGCCTCTTCCCGGTATAACCCGTCCAGGAAGGAAGCGGTAAGCACGGCAAACAAGGGAATGGTAATATTGAGATAGTGGGGAAGTTTGAACTGCGCAAAACTGATGATCAGAAAGATGCTGCAAATTCCTCCTGTGGTGAGAATTTCACCTTTTCTGGAGGTAGGTGTTCCTCCATGTACAGGGCCATTTTCGGACTTGTCCTTTTTAGAGGCACCCCGAAATCTTGCCCATAGGGCCCATAAACCCATGAGCGTCCACGGCAGAAAGACCCAGAGAAAGGTGTGAAAGAAAAAGAAATAGTCGCTGCTGTTTTTCCCTATTCCTTCTCCGCTCAGACGTTCAAAACTCTGTTCCCATAAAATAAAAAACACCCCGCTGCGCTCGTTCTTCCCCCGGATTATTTTTTCGGGGTGCAGGTCGAACTGATGGTAGTACGCATATAAAACAGGGCTGATCACCAGGGCGAAAGTGAGGAGTCCCAGGAGAATTTTGGGGCTCCACAACCGGTGCCAACTGCGGGAATAGATCAATTGGCAGAGCAACGGGAGCCCGATGACCAAAAGGGCGATCTGCCCCTTTGTGGAAAAGGCTAACCCGGCCCCAGCCGCCCCGAGAAGCAGTGGAGTGAGTGCCCCCTCTTTGAGATAGCGGTACAATTGCCAGATTGCAAAAACGGCGAAACCGGTCAGTACGGCATCGGTCCGGACATCGATCACGGACAGGACTATGGTCTGCGCACTCATAAAAATCAGGGCTGCAATCCTGCCTGTGTTTCGGGTATAGAGGGCGCTGCCCAGGCCGTAGCAACTATAGGCTCCCAGAAAGGTCGCCAAAAGGGCCGGGATACGGTATGCCCAGTCGTGCAGGCCAAAGAGCGAATAAGAAAGGGCGGCGAGCCAATAGTGCAGGTGGGGTTTATCCAGATATTCCTCCCCCCCTTTCCACAAATTCAGGAAGTCCTGTTCCTGAACCATACGCATAGCCATTACGGCAAACTGGGCCGAATCATTCTCCATCAAACGGGCAAACAAACCCACGAGATAAACCCCCGCAAGCCCCAGGAATGCAATCCAAAAAAACCGGCCCCTGATCATTTGAAAATGTTTTGATCCGCTTTCTTATACAATTGGGCAAAAAGCCATCCCAATAAACCGCCGGCGAGAAATCCGGTTGCAATATCCAATGGGTAATGTACCCCGAGATAAATGCGGCTATAGCCGACCAGGAGAGCCCATAAGATCAACAACACCCCCCAAAGACGCCGGCTCTTCCCCCAGAATACAGTAAAGAAAGCGGCCAAACCAAAGGCATTGGCCGCATGGGCCGAAAAATATCCGAACCGGCCGCCACAGCTGCTCTTGACCAATCGCACCAAACCCTCCAACCCGGGATCATAACAGGGTCGCAACCGCTGTACACCGTATTTGAAAAACCCGGAAAGCTGATCTGTGGTCGTGATAAGTAACCCGATAAATACCAGGAAGAGCAGCACCCTTTTCCAACCCAGCTGTCGGGAAACGAGAAAAAGGAGTAACGCGTAAAGCGGTAACGCTCCCCACTTATCGGAAAGAAACAGCCAGAAAGAATCCCAGGACGGGGTCCCGAGTTGATTCAGGTATAAAAACCAGTCCTGGTCTTTTTCTATGAGGGCCTCCCACATATCACTCTTCGTATCGGGCTACTTCCCGGTCGTAAAATTCGGTGGCTTCCCCAATGAGGCGCTCCGCTTCAGCGGCGAGTTCGTCCCGGTCTTCATCCGAGAATTCTTCCATCCATTCCACTTCGTCATTTTCAAGATTGAGAACAAAACGGGGGAATTCCGTATGAACGATAAAAATGGCTGAAGGGAAATCTGTATTGTCTCCGAGGAGGAATTTTGGTAGTTTCATCTACACGGGTATTTAACTTAAAGGCTCTTACCCCCGGGCCCCGGGAGGGGCTCCAACAGGCGCTGCGTCATAAACCTAAAGCGAAGATACAACATAATTGAAGAGGCCGTAAGCCCGAGCAAAAGCCCGATCCAGATTCCGGTACTCTTTAGCGGGGTGTGCAATCCCAGGTAAAAAGAAACAGGGAAGCCAATACCCCAATAGGCTATGAAAGTCAGCAGGGTCGGGACTTTCACATCCTGTAGGCCTCGCAGCGCTCCCAGAACGACAACCTGTACCCCATCTGATATTTGAAAAAAGGCGGCAACCAGGAGAAGTCGGGCTGCAATGGCCAATACCTCCATATTGTCTGCCTGGTTGGCCACATCGCTGACATCCAGGTAGACGGTTGGGAGGATATTCCGGCCCAGGAGGAACAATACGGCAAATCCGATCTCAAGGATTATAGTCATCAGAAAAATAGAGGTCGCTACCCGTTTGAGTTCGGGGTAGTTCCCGGAGCCTTTTTGATTGCCCACACGAATCATGGCTGCCACCCCAAGCCCCATTCCAAACATAAAGGTCATGCTACTCAGGTT
>NZ_JBAVZJ010000225.1:0-2414 GCF_049588695.1 Robiginitalea sp. | reverse complement strand
ATTCAGGACGATCGTATTAGGCCCCCCGGCGATATACCCCGGTATTGGGGCCTCGATCCCATCTGCGGCCATGATCCTGTTGTGGGGTTTTAAAGGGGATTGGCTCCCAAAACCGGTGACAAAACAGTATCCCGTGGTGTTCCGCCCCAGGAGGTAATCCAGATCGTTTTGGGCTGCCTCGAGGTACCTATGGTCCGCTGTCAGGTCATAAGCTATGATTTTTAGCATACCGTCATTACCTACATCCGAATTGCTTCCCCAGGCAAATTCCTCCATGCTGATCAGGTATGGGGATGCGCTTTGTCGGGCTAACATACCCTCTGCATACTCGATAAAATCTGCCCTGATTTCTCCAAAGGCGTCCTTTTGATCGGATGTAATCAGGGAGATCGCCCCCAGGGCCTGAACGACATCCCACTTGGGGGTGACAGGCTTTAAATAGGATTGCTCCAGGGCCGTTTTAAACCTTTCTTGCCCAGTGGTCAGGTATAGTTCGGATGCTGCCCAGAACCGTTCATCGGTAAGGGTGGTATCCGGATAGGCGCCCGTGCTGATATCCTCAGGTTGCTCATAGAAAACTTCGGGGTTTTCGAGGCTCCACGCCCAGGCCTTCAGCGCCGCCTGTTTCATTTCCTCCGCCAGTTCCGGGGTGCCGTAGATGCCGACTATCCTGCACCCAAAGGCCAGGGTGGCCGCAAAATCCAGGGCGGCGGCCGTACTTTTTTGAACCACATACCGGGGTTTATCGGTTTGTTCCGGCAGGATAAAGTCGTCAAAACCTTTGGTAGTAAGCTTGTGATAAACCCCTCCGTCCTGGGGGTCCTGCATTGTCATCATCCACCTCAGGTTAACCAGGGCCTCATCGAGGATATCCGGAAGGTCGTTTCCGGATTCCGGGATGGTAAGGTCCTGATTGTTGTGAAATGCACCATTGACATCCAGGCTTTTTAAAAGGGTCCAGGTGGTGATGCTGCTGTTGACAATGTATTTTCCATAGTCCCCGGCATCATACCAGCCGCCCGGCGACTCAATGGTCGTGCCTTCAGGACGGTTGGCATCGGCTGCAGAGCTGTGAACCAAGACTTCTGTGTCCGGATGTCCCGCTTTTCGAATCCATTGCCCTCCGTATTCCGGAGGTATTTCCTGACTGCACCGGGCATAGTAATAGGATTTCAGGGCGGCATCGGCCAGCGGCTTGTAGAGTTGTGTGCCGATTGAAAATAAAGAACTGCATTCCCCGTCTGCGCACAGTCGGTATCGCCCCTCGGTAGTAAAATCCGAAAAATCCAGAATGCTGACCGTATCCCCGGAGAGTTCCCAATACCGGGGTTCTTTGGCCTTTCCTTCAAAAACCACCTCATCGTTTTCATCCACAAGGCGGAAATCACTCGCAGCTATTTTGGACAATCCTGTTTTAGTCCCGGTCGTCGGATAGCCCAACTGATTGACCAGGATATGACTGGAATCATATTGTAATTCCCGGTTCGGTGGGGTACAGCTTCCTAGTATAAATCCGGCCAGTAATGCGAACGTCAGGGTTTTGGGTTTTAAGTATCTCATACAATTATTATCCAAGTTGAACTTCTAATTTATAGGTGCCCCCGGGTTGTAATGGAATTTTGTTTCCGTCTTTTAAAGGCTGGCCATCGAGTAAGATAGCCGCAACTCCTTTGTTTACCCCGTTGGGATTCTTAACCGAGATTTCATAGGTGGCACCCCTGAATTTCCGGGTGATTTCATAGGACTTCCAGTCCCGCGGGATACAGGGATCGATAACCAGGCCGTCGTAGGCGGGCTGGATTCCCAGGATGTGCTGGCTGATGGCATAGAAATTCCAGGCTGCGGTTCCGGTGAGCCAGGAGTTTTTGGCTTCTCCCGGCCTGTAGGCATCCTTCCCGGCGATCATCTGTGCATAGACATAGGGTTCCGTTTTATGCAGCTCACTGACGTCTTCCAGGTAGGCCGGACAAATCTTTTTAAAATAGTCCCAGGCCTGATCCCCCCGCCCCAGTACCGTTTCACCTATCATGATCCAGGGGTTGTTATGGCAAAAAATCCCGGCATTTTCCTTATACCCTTCAGGGTAGGTGGTGATTTCCCCGTATTCGATATGATACCGTGTAAAAGGTGGATTGTTCAGGACAATACCGTGGGGCGTATCCAGGCGCTCTTTTACGGCATCCAGGGCTGAGGTTACCATTCCCTTCTCCAGGCCGATACCGGCCATGGCACACCATCCGTTGGATTCGATAAAGATCTTCCCTTCGTCGTTTTCCGCACTTCCAATTTTGTTTCCATAATAATCGTAGGCCCGCAGGAACCATTCCCCATCCCAGCCGTGTTCCTCAATCGCCTCTGTCATTTTCTCTACGTGGTTGGCAGCCCGCTCAGCTTCGGCCTCCTTTCCCAAATGG
>NZ_JBAVZJ010000224.1:0-6644 GCF_049588695.1 Robiginitalea sp. | reverse complement strand
GTCCAGGACGGTTCCGGTTAAGGTAATGCTTTGGGTTTTCGAATTTTCTGGCCGTTGGGCCTGCAATCCGAGGCAAAACAGTGCCAAAACAGGCACGAGAAATTTATTCATGAAGGGTTACGTTTTTTTCTTCTTTTTCCGATCCTTTTTTTCCTTCTTAGACTTTTTTCCATTTTTAATCAGATCCATAAAACCTTCATACTTCTCCGGAGGCAATCCTTGCTTCAGTTCTGCTTGCTGGTTTTCTGCGATCTTCTCATAAGCTTCCCTGGCCTTATCCTTGGGCAATTCCAGGATTTGAAGCTCGATGCGCTGCTGCACATACTTATTGAGAATGGAACTCACTACAGCTTGTTCAAAGTCGTTCAGATCCAGGGCTTCGGTAATCCTGGGCATTTGATCTGCCACAAGCTCTTCTGCCGTTTTCGGATCTTCTTTTTGAACTTCAGGCCCCGGACCTCGCGGCAGGGAAGAACGCTGACTATCAAATGTCCCATAGCGCCCCATTTGAGCGTGAGTGCTATAAATCCCCATAAGGGAAACGGTTAAAAAAAGAATGATTTTTTTCATTGCTCAGTCTTTTAGACCGGATTTGGCAAAAACCGTTTAATCCGGCTTGGTTAAATGTTTGTTAAATGAATGTAGAACTTCTGTTCTCCTTAATCCGAACCTGGATTTTCGAACAGGTGCCTGATGTTTTCAGGAGGTCGACCCAGTACAGCGGCATCCCCTTTAACCACTACAGGTCTTTCCATGAGCTTGGGATACTCAGCCATGGCCTGTAAGATTTGACCCTCATCCAGCGTTTTCCCTTTGTACTTTTCTTTCCAAATGGCTTCACCTTTGCGCAGGAGCTCCTCGGGCTGCATTTGCAGTTTGTGGAGCAAGGCTTTTAGTTCTTCTTTGCTCAGGGGTGTTTTCAGGTATTCGACAATCTCAAAATCTTCTCCGCTTTCTTGAATCAAAGCGAGGGTTTCCCTGGATTTACGACATCTCGGGTTGTGATAAATAGTAATCATGGGCAACGTGTTAGTTCTGTTAAGCCGGGTCTTTCTGACCCGTCATCATCAGGTAGGCTTTCAGGAACTGGTCGATATCCCCATCCATAACAGCGTCCACATTTCCAGTTTCTTCCCCGGTCCGAACATCCTTTACCAGTTTATACGGGTGCATCACATAGTTGCGAATCTGAGAACCCCATTCGATTTTCATCTTAGAGGCCTCGATAGCATCCCGGGCTTCCTGTTTTTTCCTCAGTTCAATTTCATATAACTGAGACTTCAGCATTTTCATCGCTGTGGCCCTGTTATCGTGCTGGGACCTGGAATCAGAACAGGAGATCTGTATACCGGTGGGTTTGTGCACCAGTTGCACCTTGGTCTCCACCTTGTTCACATTCTGGCCTCCGGCCCCACTGGAACGGGCTGTGGTGATTTCAATGTCTGCCGGGTTGATATCGATCTCAATGGAGTCATCGGCCAAAGGATAGACATATACCGAAGCGAAAGAGGTATGGCGTTTGGCGTTACTGTCAAACGGCGAAATACGCACCAGGCGGTGCACCCCGTTTTCACCCTTAAGCCATCCAAAGGCGTATTCTCCGTCAATTTCCAGGGTAACGGTTTTAATTCCGGCCACATCTCCTTCCTGGAAGTTGAGTTCCCTGACTTTGCATCCGTTTTTTTCTGCCCACATCAGGTACATCCGCATTAGCATGGATGCCCAATCGCAGCTTTCTGTTCCTCCTGCACCCGCAGTGATTTGGAGCACGGCCGTCAAGTCGTCACCTTCCGCGGATAGCATATTTCGAAACTCCAGTTTTTCCAAAGCTGCCTCAGCTTTTTCGATTTGGATCGCTACATCTTTTTCGGAACCTTCATCGGCCTCCAGAAACTCCGATAAAATCTCTGCATCTCCCACGAGCTGCCGGGCCTCTTCGAATTGCGTCACCCAATTCTTCTTCCCTTTGAGTTTCTTCATAAACTCCTGGGCAGAAACAGGGTCATCCCAAAAACCGGGGGCAAGGGTTTTCTCTTCTTCGTTTTGGATTTCAATGCGCTTGGCATCTATGTCAAAGATACCTCCTTAACGCGCCAAGGCGTTCTAAAAGCGACTTCAATTTCTCGAACATGCTGTGAATTTTAAGGCGTAAAGTTACAGTCTTTTAAGGGGATTTCAATAAACGCTTTACTATTAATTACTGCTGTGAAGCCACCTGCACTTTATGCGTTGTAGTGTTGCGACCCTGGGCATAAAGTACTCCCTTCAGAGGGGCGCAGTCCCTATAATCCCGGCCATGAACAACTTTAATATGGTCAGCAGCTGTGAGAAGATTGTTGGTGGGGTCGAAGCCCAACCATCCTATTCCCGGGAGATAGGCTTCGGTCCAGGCGTGCATTTGTGTATCGCCAAAGTACCCGTGTCCCTGGTGCAGGTACCCTGAAATGTACCGGGCAGGAACACCATTTTGGCGGGCGATACCAAGAAAAAGATGGGCAAAATCCTGGCAAACCCCCTCGCGTTGAACAAGAATGTCTTCTAAGCGGGTCTCAATATCGGTAACACCCTCCCGGTATTGAATAGTTTCATGGATCCATGTATTGAGCCCCAACAAGTTGGTAAAAACATTTTCTGAAGGGTTAAATTCGAATACCGGAGATTTTTCCGGGATCAGACTAAGGGCAGTACTCTGTAAAAACCTGTTAAATTCCACCCGGAATGCCAATTTTTCTTCCGGGTTCTCCGGGAGGGGTCTTATATGCGCAAGGTCAAAGCTGTAGGGGTTTCCAGACTCTTTCTCTAAGTGGAATATGGCGTGAAAACTAATTTTTTTCAGAGGGGTGCGACACCGCACGCGAATAACTTTAAAATCGAATGCGTTTCGGGAGTGTTCCCATGGCGCATCTGCACTGCTGGTAAAGTTCATCTCCAGAAGCCGTTGGCCCGGTCCCTCCAGGGGTTCTATCAGGAATTGCCAATACGCCTCGTGAATCGGGAATTCATAAGTGTTTTCTGCGTGGTATTCAATCGAGTACTGCATTCCCATATTTTTCTATTTGAATGCCGAAAACGGAACTTATCGACAGGTTAGTAACTGAAGAACTCTTTTTCGAGATGAAATCCGATATCTGAAAGCTCCGAAAGAATACCCTCGATAAAGCCCCCCGTGTCTGATTCAATTTCTTCGACCTTCATGAACTGATAAGCGGCCCGGGTTTTCCCTACCATAAAGGCCGCTGAAGCCTTATTCTTTATTCGGGAGGGATCCAGGTGACATACATGACGGTAAACCTGATTCAGGCTGTTCATTACAGATCTCGGGCAATTGGGATTGAGGATCAGGAATTCGAGGGTACTCAAGCTGGTCGGTTGTTTTTTGTAAAGCCTGCGCATCATATCATAGGATTCTGCGCATTTCAGAAGTGTCGTCCATTCATAGCTGGTTCGGAATCCTTCCGGATCATCATGGGTCGAAAGTTCTGCATCCAGGAACTTAGTCTGTATTATTCGCGTGATTTGAATCGCTCTTTCCAAATTGACACCCATCATGATGATGGCATATATAGAATCGTGGAACAGCGTACCTCTCATTTTTGCGCGAATGATAGCCGTCATCTCTGTATTGTGGGTTGTGAAATCAAACAACCCCGTTTTCATAAAAGTTTTTGGCGGGTAATCATTTACATAGTGGTAAAACTTATTTATGGCTTCGTATAACTCAGTGGAGATCAAATCCCGGGCTGAGAGCGCATTTTCCCTTGCGTTTCGTACGGCGTTGATAATGGATATGGGCGTTTCCGGATCCAATCCCAGCTGGTACAACACCTCTTGCTGCTTTAGTTTTGTTTCCTCCTGTGGGTTAATGCCGGCCATGGACATCATGGAGCGAAGAACGAAATCCTTTGACTGGGAACGCGGATCCGGGGCGTCCAGGGAAGAAAAGTAATTCACATTCAGGTACCGGGCTATGTGTTCGGTGCGTTCAATATAACGCCCCATCCAGAACAAATTATCGGCAACACGGGCTAACATAGTGCTTATTTTTGAAGTACCCAGGTATCCTTGGAGCCACCACCCTGGGATGAATTAACAATGAGGTTTCCTTTTCGAAGGGCCACCCGTGTTAGTCCTCCTTTGAGAACATAACAGGAATCAGGGCCTAAAACAGTAAAGGTGCGAAGGTCGATATGTCGTTGCTCAAAGGACTGCGAATCTTCGATGAATGTCGGGTGAACAGAAAGCGATAGAATGGGCTGCGCCACGTATTTGCGCGGGGCTTCCCGGATGGATTTGCGAACTTCCTCCACTTCCTTATCATTGAGTCGGTTTCCGATAGAAATCCCATACCCACCCGCTTCGTCCACAGGTTTCACCACGAGTTCCCTTATATTCTCGATTACAAATTCTCGCTCCTCTTTGCGACTGCAGTGATAGGTGTGAACATTTTTCAAGATAGGATCTTCACCCAGATAATAGCGTATGATATCGGGTACATAGGTATAAACCGCTTTGTCATCAGCTACACCGGTTCCAGGGGCATTGGCTATGGTTACGTTCCCTTTTTTATACGCGGCAAATAATCCGGGTACCCCGAGGGAAGAGTCTTTGCGGAATTCAAGGGGATCCAGAAAAAGGTCGTCTATTCTCCGATAAATAATATCTACTCTTTGCGGACCTTCAATGGTCTTCATATAGACAAAATCATTTTCCACAAATAAATCCCTGCCCTCTACCAGTTCCACACCCATGGTTTTGGCCAGGTAACTGTGTTCGTAAAAGGCAGAATTATACATGCCAGGGGTAAGAACCACTGTATTGGGAACATCCACCCCTTTGGGCTTGACGTGTTCCAGCTTGTCCAAAAGATTCTCAGCGTAATTGGTAACCGTGTGCACCCCATAGTGGTTAAAGACTCCAAAATAGGCCCGCTTGAGCGCGGTGCGGTTACTAAGAACATAACTGACCCCTGATGGGCAACGGATATTATCTTCTAAAACGTAGTATTCACCATCGTTGTGCCTTATGATATCCGTCCCTGATATATGATTGTAGACTTCGCCGGGGGGGGTCATCCCCACCATCTGCTCCAGGTAGTTTTCGGAGGAGTTGATAAGTTCCAGAGGAATGACCCCATCCTTTATGATTTGTTTTTTTCCGTAGATATCTTTCAGGAAAAAGTTCAGGGCTCTGCAGCGCTGGGCCGCCCCGTTTTGAATGTGCTCCCATTCGCCAGCCCCTATTATCCTGGGAAACATGTCAAAAGGAAATATTTTTTCTTTCGTAGCTTCCTCGCTGTATACCTGAAAGGTAATGCCCTGATTAAAAAAGGAGGCCTTGGCTTTGTCGTTCAGATGTAAATATTCTGCTATGGAATTCTTGCCGTAATGTTTAAAAAGTTTTTTGTACACGCGGGTCACCTTGCCGTCCCTGTCAAAAATCTCATCAAAGAGCGAAGGATCCCGGAGGTAAGAAGCGAAAATTGTGTTATCAGATGCCATAGAAACCAACCTAGGTTAATAAGGTAACTGAATTATTGGGAAATCAAAATAAATGCGCAAAACAATGTGGGCAGGCTCAAATTTTGACGGGTGACCTTGTAGGATAATTGCCTTACGCTTATTTTAGGGGATTCATAAAAAACTATAATTTGTTATCTCACAACTTATGATTCGAAATTCATCGGCCCTCCTTTTTCTACTGCTTCCCTATCTGATTTCAGCTCAATTCACCGAGAAAAGTAAAAACTTTGATAAGTACGATGGATACTTTGATTATATGTACGATCCGGAATCGGATAAAATCTACCTTGAGGTCAAGGACCTTGAAAAGGAATTTCTGTACGTCTATTCCCTGAGTAGCGGGATGGGGAGTAACGACATCGGGCTGGACCGGGGACAATTGGGGAATGAACAGGTCGTGTACTTCAAAAAAGCGGGAAACAAATTGCTGCTCGTACAACCCAACCTGGAGTACCGCGCGCTCACCGACAATCCCCTTGAAAAGAAAGCGGTAGAACAGGCCTTTGCCAAATCTGTGATTTATGGCTTTCCAATTGTAGAGACTGTTGGCAGTTCCCATATCATCGATCTTTCCGGGTTCTTGATGCAGGACGCTCACGGGGTATCGGCCCGTCTGAAAAGAGCTGGTGAAGGCAGTTATACCGTCGACACCTCCCGAAGCGCCTTGAATATGGAACGAACCAAAGGCTTTCCTGAAAATGTAGAATTTGACGCCCTTCTGACTTTCAAAGGAGAACCCAAAGGGCGTCTGGTGCGATCTGTGACGCCAAATCCGAACCTCATCACTGTAAACCAGCACCACTCATTTATAAAATTGCCGGATGATGGGTTTCAGATGCGGGAATTTCACCCCGGTTGTGGCAGTTACCCCTTTTCATACTACGATTATGCAACCCCTGTGGAGTCCTCCCTGGAAAAGCGGTATATCACCCGGCACAGGCTTGAGAAGAAAAATCCGGAGGCGGCCACAAGTGAAGCGGTAGAGCCCATTGTGTATTATCTGGACAACGGAACCCCGGAGCCTGTACGGTCGGCGCTTTTGGAAGGAGGACGCTGGTGGAACCAGGCTTTCGAAGCCATCGGATACACCGATGCCTTTCAACTGAAAATGCTTCCGGATGACGC
>NZ_JBAVZJ010000223.1:0-2363 GCF_049588695.1 Robiginitalea sp. | reverse complement strand
ATTGAGTGCTATTTGATTCGCAGCCTGGGGATTTTTTCCCAAAACGCCACTCATCCAAATGGCAGCGGTAAAAATGGCTACTTCAAAAAACATTTGGAGGGCTGAGGGAAATCCTAAATCTGCAATTTTTCGGAGTAGTTGTTTTTTGACCTGCCGGAACCTTAGGTTTTCAATAAACGCTTTAAAGAAAGGGCGTTGCTTAAAAATCCACCAAAGAAAAAGGACCATAAAAACACGGGAAACAAGGGTGCCAATGGCCGCCCCAACGATTCCAAGCTTCGGAAACCCGAAGGACCCGAAAATCAAGAGGTAATTCAAAACAACATTAATCACATTGGCCAGGATTGTGGCATACATGGGATAACGCGTCTTGGAAAGGCCTTCGGAGAATTGTTTCAGGGCCTGAAAAATTATCAGTGGAATCAGGGAGAAAGCGACCAGATCGAGATAGGGCCCAGCCAGGACGACTACCTCTTCCGGTTGATCCATAACAGACATCAGCGGTTTACTCAGCCATACGAGGCCAAAAAGCGCCACCCCCAGCACGGTGCAAAGTACCAGCCCATTTTGCAGTACGCCCCTGGCCTCAAGCGCATCCCCTGCCCCTTCCGCCTCGGCGACCAGTGGCGTTATGGCCGTAGAGAATCCAATCCCCAAAGACATGGCGATAAAAACGAAGCTATTCCCGAGGGAAACCGCGGCCAGTTCTGCGGTCCCCAACTGACCGACCATGATATTATCCGCAAAGGCCACAAAGCTATGCCCCAGCATCCCGAGGATTACCGGGCTGGCCAATCGAATATTGTATCGGAATTCACGGGTATACTGTTTCACGTAAGGAGCAGTTGAACTGTTTTCGGACTCCGGACAGGGGGATCCATTCGTTTATACTTTGAGCAGATTCAGGAGTGCTCAAAGGACTTAGCCGCTTCCCAGAACTGGTCCATTTCCGCAAGGGACATATCAGAAAGTGATTTTCCCGCATCCGCAGCCCGGGCCTCGAGATACTTAAACCGGTTTATAAACTTCTTATTGGTCCGTTCCAGGGCATTTTCGGGGTTGATTCCCAAAAACCTGGAATAATTGACCAGGGAGAACAAAACATCCCCGAGCTCAGACTCTATTTTTTCGACAGCCCCACCGTCCAATTCCCTTTCCAGTTCCCCGATCTCCTCTTTAACTTTCTCGAGAACCTGCTCGGGCCGCTCCCAGTCAAAACCGACTCCCGCCACCTTTTCCTGAATGCGATTTGCCTTGACCAGGGCAGGCAGACTTTGAGGGACGCCCTCCAGGACACTTTTCTTGCCTTCGCTCAGTTTGATCTTCTCCCAATTGGCCTTCACTTCCTCTTCCCCGCTTACGCTTGTATCTCCATAAATATGAGGATGCCTGCGTATAAGTTTTTCGGAAATGTCCGTGGCCACATCAGCCATATCAAAAGCTTCGGTTTCCGAACCTATTTTGGCATAAAAGACAATATGCAGCAACAAATCGCCCAGCTCCTTTTTAACTTCTTCCAGGTCCCTTTCCAAAATAGCATCTCCGAGTTCATAGGTCTCTTCAATGGTCAGGTGGCGGAGGGATTCCATGGTTTGTTTTTTATCCCAGGGGCATTGGGCCCGTAATTCATCCATGATGGTGAGCAGACGATCAAATGCGGCTAATTGCTGGGCTCTGGAATTCATTTTTTGAAAATTTGGCTAAAGGTACAAATACAGGGTTTTGGCACGCAGTGGAATTTGACTTAATTTTAAAGGATGTCAATCCCCAAAAACCAAACCATGCGACTTCCCTTTTTAGTATTCCTCCTGCTTGTGGTGGCCTGTAGCCCACCCGAAAACTTCGATGTCATTATTCGGGGGGGTACCGTGCTGGATGGGAGTGGTACTCCCGGATATCCGGCCGACCTGGGCATTCGTGCAGACACCATTGCCTTTATCGGGGATTTGTCTGCAGCACAATCACCGGTCGAAATCGATGCCACGGGAAAACACGTAGCTCCCGGGTTTATCAACATGCTCAGCTGGGCCAACGTGTCCCTCCTGGTGGACGGCCGATCCCAAAGTGATATCCGACAGGGCGTAACCCTGGAGGTCATGGGAGAAGGGCGTTCGATGGGGCCCCTGAATGATGTCATGAAAAAAAGGATGCGGGAAGGACAACAGGATTATTCCTTCGAAGTAGCATGGTCCACCCTGGGAGAGTATTTGGAATACCTCGAAGAAAAAGGCGTTTCCACCAACTTTACCTCCTTTGTGGGAAACGGGACCCTCCGGGAATACGTCATGGGTTATGAAAACAGGCCTCCTACCACAGCCGAAATGGCGAAGATGAAAGAATTGGCGCGGGAAGCTATGGAAGAG
>NZ_JBAVZJ010000222.1:0-8516 GCF_049588695.1 Robiginitalea sp. | reverse complement strand
TGAGTACACCCCAGGCCGAGAAGGAACTTACAGGTCCCCCGGGGTCTGTTTGGTATTATTCCTCCGGAACTTCTAACCTTTTATCGGGGCTTCTGAGAAAGCAATTCCCGGATCCCCAGGAATATCTCGACTTTCCGTATCGCGAGCTCATCGATAAAATAGGAATGCACACCATGCTCCTGGAGACAGATCTGAAGGGAAATTTTGTAGGTTCTTCTTATGGATGGGCTTCCACCCGGGATTGGGCCAGATTTGGCTTGCTCTATCTCAACAGGGGGAAATGGGGGGATTCACAAATCTTTGATCCCACCTGGGCCGACTATGTGGCCTCACCCACTTCCCATTCACAGGAGGCATACGGGGCCCATTTCTGGTTAAACGCCGGAGGCAAGTATCCGGATGCACCCCGGGATATGTATATGGCCAATGGATTCGAGGGACAGCACGTCTTTATCATCCCGTCCAGGGATTTGGTGATCGTACGCACGGGACTTGCAGAAGACCCGGACTTTGAACTCAATGCTTTTTTAAAAGAAGTTATCGCCGCGTTCCCTTAGACTTGAGGACCGCTGTAAGCATTGGTCCGCGGGGGCTCCCTACAACAATAAAAACCCTCACCACAGAAATTGCCCTTTTCACAACAATAAGTTTCCGGACTCCACCTGCTGCCGTATGTTTACATCGTAATCAAAAACAAAGCATTACAAGTTTATTTTTTCATTTTCATATAGTGTTCTCGTAAAAGAGTCCTGTCCCAAACGGCAGGGCTCTTTTTAGTTTGAGAAACCCCGATACTTTTTATTGGATTTCACTGCAGACGTGGAAGGCCCGGAGAAGGCCGGCTGCAATTATATTCCGCAGGGGTTAGTACCACCGTGTGATTCGGCTGGAGCGGATGACCCTCAAAAGATTTTCTTTGTGCCCCGGCTTACGGAATCCATTTGTCCTTCCCGAAGTCCGGTTTGCGCTTTTCCAAAAATGCATTTCTCCCCTCTTTGGCTTCTTCCGTCATATACGCTAAACGCGTCGCCTCCCCTGCAAAAACCTGCTGTCCGACCATACCGTCATCGGTGAGGTTCATTGCAAATTTTAACATTTTGATAGACGTAGGGGACTTGGCGAGTATTTCCTCTGCCCATTCATAGGCCGTCTCCTCAAGGGCCTCATGTGGAATAACCGCGTTGACCATACCCATTTCATACCCTTGTTGCGCGCTGTAATTCCGGCCCAAAAAGAATATTTCGCGTGCGCGCTTCTGACCGATCATCTTAGCGAGATAAGCTGAACCGTACCCCCCGTCAAAACTTGTGACATCTGCATCGGTTTGTTTAAAAATGGCGTGCTCTTCACTTGCCAGGGTAAGATCACAGACCACGTGCAGGCTGTGCCCCCCTCCCACAGCCCAACCGGGGACCACGGCGATGACTACCTTGGGCATAAACCGTATCAATCTCTGAACTTCCAATATATTCAGGCGGTGGTATCCGTCTTCCCCGACGTATCCCTTATGCCCTCTGGCCTTTTGGTCTCCCCCACTGCAAAAAGAATAAACCCCATCTTTGGGCGAAGGCCCTTCCCCTGAGAGCAAAACCACGCCAATAGAAGTATCCTCCTGGGCATCGTAAAAGGCCTCATAGAGCTCCTTGGTTGTTTTGGGACGGAAGGCATTGCGCACTTCCGGCCGGTTAAATGCAATTCGGGCCACTCCCCCGGCCTTTTTGTATGTTATATCTTCAAAGTTGCCAGCGGATTTCCAGGGAATCTTCTTCATAATTATGAGTTCTAAAGTACTTTTTACGGATTCCCAAAGATACTATCCACGACCTAATTCTCCCCTTTTTCTTTAGCTTCTATCCAGCGGGAAAGATAGCGCAGCCGGCCAAAGGCCTCATTTCTGAGCAGGTTTTGGATTATCCGGGTTTCCCGGGGAAGCGATTTATACCTTTGCGGATGGGAATCCATAGCCCCTGTAAGGGTATTAAACGAAGTATTGAAATGCGCTTTTGAGGCCTGTTGTTGTTGCCCCAGGGCCTGCTCCCATTCCGTCGTATGCGTGTAGAGGGCTACCGCTTTTTCAGCAAATTGTTCTGCCGAATCGGCGACAAAGGGCAGGGTGTTATCCGCTTCCATAATCCCTTCAAAAGCGAGGGAAGTGCCCATTACGGGAAGACCGAATACTGAAGCCTTTAGAATTTTCCCTTTGATTCCCGCCCCGAAACGCAAGGGAGCCAACAGGAGTCGGGGAGTACTGAGGACGGGCTGGAGTTCTGGTGCCCAGCCCCTTACCTGAAAGCCTTCCCCCGGTGTATGCATCTGGAGGATTTGGTTGGGCAGATAGGCGCCGTAAATCTGTAATTCAGCATCGGGTAGTCTCTTGCGAATCCGGGGCCAGATATCCGTTTTCAGGTAGGTAATAGCATCCCGATTCGGCGGGTGTTTGCCATTTCCTACAAAAACAAAATCAGAGCGTTTATGAAAATTTACCCCCGATACCGCAGCGGGACCATCCATTCCAAAAGGTAAATAGACCAGTTTTTCCCTCAGGTGAGGTACCTCAGCGCGCAGGAGTTCCATTTCCGGTTTGGAAATGATCAGGCTAAGGTCTGAACGGAACATGCTCGCGACTTCCCTGTAAAAGATGGGATGTTCCACCCAATCGGCAACCGACCACTCCCCTCCCCTTCTAAGGACATCTTCCCTGGAATGCCTCAGGGAATGCAGGTCTTCGGTGTCGAGAAGCACCTGCGCCCCGGGCAGGTTGTCCCGAACACGCCAGCCAAACTGCTCTTCGGTGAGAAAGCGATCAAAAAGCACATGGGTGAACCTGTTTTTCTGAAGAAAGGAATCAAAGGAGGTATCGTTGAGTTTAATTTTGACTTCGGTGATACCCAGTTTCCCCAGATCAAAACGATAATCCCCTGAACCTGAAGCACAGCCAAATACGATATGAAACCCCTCCTGCAGAAAACCGTTTAAGAGCCATAGCATGCGCACACCCGCCCCTGTGGCCTTAGGTTCCGGCCATTGGTGGCCGATAACGAGTAAAGACTTATAACCTGTATCTGGCCCTGGCATGGTAAAGACCTATAAACGAGAGGCGTAAAGTTGTGAGATACGAAGTCGTAGCCGGCGTTCGTAATCTTCCTGAAGCCAGTCCCTGTAGTTCTGTGTGTTGTTCATGATGCAATACGAATACTGCTTTATCCTGAAGTGTATTTCTTCCCGGAGCATTTTTGCCAGAATCCGAGCGTCAAAAATGTCCGAGGAGTTTTCGACACACATCCGGGCATGCTGTTCAATACTCTCCTCCAATACCTTCTTGGATTTGCGGCCATTGGCAAAAGCATCTTTGTAGGCTTGTTTGATGTCCATATCGATGACATCCGACTTTTTAAACCGATCCCGCAACTCATCCGGCATAACATAGACAAATTCCCGTTCGATCTCTTCGTCGTTTCGGATGTTTTCCAGATAAAAGTCCGGGAAGTGGAATATCTCCTGCCAATCCAAAGGATCGTCCCAGGGACCGAAACGCGCGATATTATTCCCGAGATCCACCACTGTAAATTCTTCTTTATCCTTGAGAATACGCGAACCCCGACCGATCATTTGAAAATACAGAGTCAGGGAACGGGTGGCCCGGTTCAGGATAATGGTCTGTACACTGGGCTCGTCAAAGCCCGTGGTTAAAATACTCACCGAAGTAAGAATGGCGTCAGGGGTATTGGAAAACCAGTCCAGGATCTCCCGCCGTTCAGTAGCCGTGTTTTTATTATCGAGGTGCCGAATGGGGTATCCGGCCTTTTTAAACAACTCATAAACGTACTTCGAGGTGCTAATCCCATTGTTAAAAATGAGTGTTTTTGTCCCTTTGGCCAACTCTTCATAGGAGCTGACCAGTTTGCCCAGCATCAGCTGATTGCTGTACAGGGCATCTGAGGAGCGCACCGTGTAATCCCCGTTAACACCTAGTTTCAGTGATTTCAGGCTGACGTCGTAGTTGTACATATTTGCACGTGCCAGAAACTTTTTCGAAATCAGGGAGGCGATGGATTCCCCTACAATGAGCTTTTTGTAGTGGTCTTTCATCGGCAATTTGATGTTGGAACTCAAGGGCGTTGCCGTAACCCCGAGGATGATCGCCTTTTCGAAATACTTAAAGAGTTTTCTGAAGGAATTGTAATGGGCCTCGTCAATGATAACCATGCCAATACCGTGGAGTTCAATGGCCTTTTCCTGAAGTCGGTTGTTGAGGGTTTCCACCATTGCCACGAAACACTGATAAGATTCCTCGTCCGGTAATTCCTTGACTTCGCTATTGATGATTTTATTGTGAACCCCAAAACCTTCAAGCATTCGGGAAGTCTGAAGGCTTAGTTCAATCCGGTGAGTCAGGACTACGACCTTTTTTCCGGTCTCTGCGATATACCGCTTTGCGATTTCAGAAAATACAACGGTCTTCCCACCCCCTGTAGGCAATTGGTACAGCAGGTTAACATCGGTCGGTGACTCCTCCAATACACCAAAAATCTTATTGAGATCCTGGAGTTGATAATCGTAAAGCGTTTTTTCTGAATACGCAGTTTTCGTGCCCAATACTACAATTTTTCACGGATGGGAATCCAGAACTTTCCGCGTTCCGGATCAATTTGCAAAACTACTGGATTTTTATACTTTGGCGAAATCCATTCTTCAGATATATGGATTTAGTCAATACCCGGCACTCCTGGAAACAATATTTTCAGGGACCGCGCCTTTGATGAGTTTCCGATAGTTCGAAATAATCTGGGGTGCTACCGATTTCGGATCGGAAACACTGGCAATATGCGGGGTTATATGCACTGCCGGATGCTTCCAGAACGGGTGATCCTGAGGCAGTGGCTCGGTGTGGAAAACATCCAGGCAAGCCTCTGAAAGCATCCCCTGATCCAGCGCATATAAGAGGTCACCATCTTCTAAGAGCGGGCCTCGCGCTACATTGATCAACCGGGCCCCCTTGGGCAGGGTCTTAAAGACATCCCGGTTTAGAATGCCCCTTGTCCCGGGGGTCAGCGGCAAGAGGCAGACCAGGATCTCAGAGCGTTTCAAAAACCGGGTGCGCTCCGCGCTTCCCCGAAATACTTCAAAACGCACCTTTGGAAGGGAATTTCGGGTCCAACCCACCACTGAAAAACCTGCAGACTCCAGGGATTGGGCCACGGCCAGCCCCAATTTACCCAAACCCATTATCCCCACAGTCACCTCCTTAAACCTCTGGTAGGTTTTGGGTTTCCACAGGGAAAGGGATTCATTGTATTTGTAGTACTGAAGCCTCTTAAGCATTCCGGTGGCAACGGCCAGTACAAATTCTGCCATATCGGAGGCGAGATAAGGATCCACCACCCGCATAATAGGCAAGTCTTCCCGAATCTCAGTATCTTCAAAGATGAAGTCAACCCCTGCCCCCAACCCCTGAATACCCAACAGGTTCGGATAGGTTTTAAGGCTGCCCGGAGGATGTTTCCAAACCGCTGCCATTTTTATATCCGACTCGCGAAAATCTTCTCCAGGGCCGTAAACCGGAACATCCGGTGCCTGTGCCCTGAGCGCATCTTTCCATACGTCTGTCATATTGTCGTTTCGCACTACTGCAATAGCCATATACTTTCGTTTAATTCAATTGTAGCTCACATTTGGAAATCCTTGGGGAGATATCCACCATCAATGAGTTCCTTCGGATTTTTTATTTTTCTTAAATACCCCCTGCTAAGCAACAGGATTTTATCGGATATGGCAAGGATTTCGGTAGCGTCGTGATCTGTAACCACTATACCCTTACGAGATTTCACCTGGCCGATTTGGTGTACGATCTGCTCCTTAATCAAAGGTCCGAGTCCCTTAAAGGGTTCATCCAATAGTACAAAACTACCCGTGCCGTTGAGGACTGTAATGATTTCTACAAATCGGCGTTCCCCAAAAGAAAGGTCCCTGACCTTCTTCGGAATCAAAGCCCTTAAAAATGCTTCTCCTTTACCTATTTCCGGCCATACGCTCCGCCCCTGACACCTCAGTACATCTCCTACCTTTAATCCTCCTGGCAAAAAGGGGTGTTCCGGTAAATAATTCAGGTGCTTTCGCGTCGGTGCAAGGCTGTTTAAAACGGTTTGATCCACTTTTACAAAACGGGATTCACAGGTAATATCGCCATAAATTAACCTTAACAAGGTAGACTTTCCCGAACCATTGCGACCCAGCAGGCCGACGATCTCTCCCGTCTGGCAGGTCAGGAATACATCGGTAAGTAAAGGGGTCTGATTCCAGGATTTTCGAATGCTGTCAACCTGTAAAAGACTCATATAAGGCTCATTATTATGGATATGGTAAGAAAGACAATTACCGAGAGGATCAGGGTAGAAACCCACAGACTCAAGCGTGTGAAGCCCAGGTTAAAATAAAAATAGTATTCCTGCTTATACCGCACCTCGTAGATAAAGTAATGCCAGATTGGCCCCATGATCAGGAAAATCAACCCTGCGGCCCAATAACTTTTAAACAGAAGCAACCCCAAAAGTACCGAAAGAACCAGGGCGGGTGGAGCTATCCTCTTTTGAAAGAACCACAGCGGTCTGCCAGAGGACAGAAGTTTTTTTATCATGAGGTTACAATTGTTCCAGAAAGTCGAGAAAGGAATCTTTATTCGGCCAATTCGCCAGATCCACATCCCGGGCTATTTGGGTATATTTTTCCCGGTACTCCCTGTAAATTCCGGAATGAATCAGATGGGCTCCCCATTCGCGGTACGACCGGTACATACTCTTGTAAAAAGCCTCCGGACAATTCCGCGTCTTTTCGAATCGCAATCCGGTCTCCAGGTTAAATGCCATCAGTTCGGCCTGCAGGGAGGGGTCAACCCCCAGTGTTTTAAAGTGCTTAAGGTATTTATGGGCAACAGATCGCCTGGCACGGGCTCTCCTGCGCTTTTTTGGAAAATACTCCTCTGCAATCCGGGCCATCGCTTCGGCCAGCAATTTATCCTCCTTCGGGTTAAAAATAAAGTTGTAGTACGTCTTAACCTCGGGGAACCGTTCGTATAAATCGTGAATCTGCTCCCGCAGGGCAGCACGGTCTAACTGATCTGTATACGCTTTTAGGGCTCTTTTGCTCATCTGTGATTAAATTAAAGGAGAATTACCGTATTCAAAGGCCTTTCAGGGCTTCTTTTCTCATAAATCTTTCCTAAGGATTCATAAATTATGTAAAACAATTGTATCAGGCTTTTGGAAAAGATCAAATAAAACTGTATGTTGAGAGAATGTTAATCCGTAATCCAAATATACATACATGAGGCAACTAAAGATTGTCAAGCAGGTAACCAATCGGGAGTCCAAATCCCTTGACAAGTACCTGCAAGATATCAGTAAAATCGATTTAATAACCGCCAATGAAGAAGTAGAACTTGCACAGCGCATAAAACAAGGAGACCAGATAGCCCTGGAAAAGCTGACAAAAGCCAACCTCCGTTTTGTCGTTTCAGTTGCCAAACAATACCAGAATCAAGGGTTAAAGTTACCTGACTTAATCAATGAAGGAAATGTAGGACTCGTTAAAGCTGCCAAAAGGTTTGATGAAACCAGGGGCTTTAAGTTTATCTCCTATGCGGTATGGTGGATTCGTCAGAGTATCCTCCAGGCCCTGGCTGAGCAATCCCGTGTGGTGCGACTGCCATTGAACAAGATCGGATCGATAAATAAAATCAAAAAGACATTTTCCTATCTGGAGCAGGCCCATGAACGCCCGCCATCTGCGGAAGAAATTGCCAAAGAACTGGACATGTCTATCAGTGAAGTAAAACAGTCCATCCGAAACTCGGGACGGCACGTCTCTATGGACGCTCCACTTAAAGAAGGTGAAGATTCTAACCTCTACGACGTCCTGCGTTCGGGAGAATCTCCCCGGCCGGATAAAACCCTGATGCAACAATCCCTGAACACCGAGATTAACAGGGCCCTGGAAACCCTTTCTCCAAGGGAGGCAGATGTGATTAAACTGTATTACGGCATTGGTGACCAACAATCCATGACATTGGCAGAAATCGGACAGACCTTCGATCTTACTCGCGAGCGGGTCAGGCAGATACGGGAAAAAGCCATTCGGAAATTGCGGCATCAGTCGAGAAGTAAATTGCTCAAAGCCTATTTGGGTTAATCAAAAAAAGCGGTCCTTTCGGTACCGCTTTTTTTTTACACACTAATAAACACTAAGAACAATTTAGTCCGCTGATTTCGAAGTCAAGCAGAATTTCATTGAGACTCTGGATAAAATCCAGATAGGCTGCGTTGTTTTGATTTTGGTCTGCCATGGGAATTCAGATTTAGGGTAACCGGATCACTAGAGGTAATCTACTTCCACCAGTTTGTTTACACTTAAAATTTCATTTAATTCCTGAAGGAATGTTAGGTATTCCTCTCCGTAGGTATCGTAAAGCATAGCAAGATTGGGTTTTGAAATGCAAGAATACTAACGCTGAGAAGTCCGGA
>NZ_JBAVZJ010000221.1:0-5997 GCF_049588695.1 Robiginitalea sp. | reverse complement strand
GGTCTACGGCTACATCTACAATCACGGTGCCTGGAGTCATGGATTTCAGCATGTCCCGCGTAATGAGCTTGGGCGCCTTGGCTCCTTTAATCAAAACCCCACCCACAATCAGGTCATGAGATTTTATGTGCTTACGGATATTGTATTCATTTGAAAATTCGGTCACCACATGTGGTGGCATGACATCATTGACATAGCGCAATCGCTTCATGTTGACGTCGAGCATCGTTACATGGGCCCCAAGGCCAGCGGCCATTTTGGCTGCCTGAATACCCACTACTCCGGCCCCAAGGACCAAAACGCGCCCAGGAGGGACCCCGGGTACACCGCCGAGCAGGACACCCCTGCCCTTTACGGGCTTCTCCAGGTATTTGGCTCCTTGTTGGATCGCCATACGGCCTGCAACTTCAGACATCGGCGTCAACAGGGGAAGCGTCCCCTCTTCATCTTCTACAGTTTCATAGGCAATGCATATAGCACCCGAATCGATCATCGCCCGGGTAAGCGTTTCACTGGACGCAAAGTGAAAATAGGTGAATACGATCTGACCCTTACGAACCAGCGGATATTCCGCTTCAATAGGTTCCTTGACCTTGACGATCATCTCACTTCTCTCGTAAACCTCATTGATGGTATCGAGAATTTCAGCCCCAACTTTTGCATAGTCGGCATCGGTAAATCCGCTGCCTACGCCAGCGCCCGATTGAATGAGGATTTCGTGTCCTTTATGATTGAGTTCGAGTACTCCCGCGGGGGTCATACCCACCCGGCTTTCGTTATTCTTGATTTCTTTAGGGATCCCAATGATCATATCGTGTTTTTTTAATTGAGGTAAAGATGTATCAAAAATTTATATTTTCAGGAATAAATCGACGTACGGAGGGGGTTTCCTGCCAAATTTATCCATTTATTTACATTACACCCCCTAAAAAATAGGGGGTATCCTCAATTATTCTAATTATGAAGGATGTTTTGGACTCCGGTGGGGATCACCAGACGAAAATATACCCGTACAGATCAGACTACAATATTTACAATTTTACCGGGCACGACAATAACTTTCCGGGGTTCCCGCCCTTCGAGATAGTGAAGGGTTTGCTCATGGCTTAAGACAGCTGCCTCAATCGCTTCCCTGTCGAGTTCCAGGGAAAGGGGGAGTTTGAAGCGCATTTTTCCATTAAAAGAAACAGGATACTCCTTGGTACTTTCTATCAGATACCTTTCCTGGTGTACGGGGTATGGGGCCTCAACGATACTATGGGTATGGCCCAGTTTTTCCCAGAGTTCTTCAGCAATATGAGGCGCATATGGGGCAACCAGGACGGCAAGAGGCTCGAGTATTTCGCGTTCCCGGCATTCCTGGGCGGTGAGTTCATTTACACAAATCATAAATGTAGAGACCGAAGTATTGAATGAAAACGCTTCAATGTCCTCAGTTACCTTTTTAATGGTTTTGTGCAGGCTCTTTAAATTTTGAGCCGAAGGGGTTTTGTCCAATACTTCAAATCCACGATCAGGCCCTTGATGATAGAGCTTCCACAGCTTTTTCAAAAACCCGTGAACACCACTAAGCCCAGCTGTATTCCATGGTTTGGACTGCTCCAGTGGCCCCAGGAACATTTCGTACATCCTCAGTGAATCGGCTCCGTACTCCTCGCAAATCAGATCCGGGTTTACGACATTGTACCAGCGTTTTGACATTTTTTCCACCTCTCTCCCCACGATATATACATCCTTCTCGAGGAGGAACTCAGCCCCTTTGAACTGAGGCTGCCATTCCCGCAGCTTTTCGACATCCAATTCATCCGAGGCATTCACCAAATTGACATCGACACGGATTTCTTCCACCGGAGTATCTCCGACAAGGCCTTTACTCAGATATTGCTGAGTCCCGCTTTTTCGGTAAACGATAGCACTGGTTCCCAGGATCATTCCCTGGTTGATGAGTTTTGAAGCAAACTCATCCCGGGGCACCCAACCCCTGTCGAACATAAATTTCTGCCAGAATCGGGAATACAAAAGGTGGCCTGTGGCATGCTCACTTCCACCTATATACAGATCTACGTCCTGCCAGTACGAAATCGCCTCATCAGAGACCAGCGCCTGGTAGTTTTGCGGATCCATATACCGATTAAAGTACTGAGAACTGCCCGCCCACCCGGGCATGGTGTTCAATTCCAATGGAAAAACCGTTTTGTGGTCGATATCCTCATTGGCCACTACTTCTTCCGCACGGATATCCCAGGCCCAGTGTGTGGCATTACCCAGAGGCGGCTCCCCGGTCTCCGTCGGGAGGTATTTCTCCACCTCCGGGAGGGTCAGGGGAAGGCAGTGCCCGGGGAGTAATTGAGGTAATCCCTCCGCATCGTAGTACACGGGGAAGGGCTCGCCCCAATACCGCTGCCTGCTAAAGACCGCATCGCGCAGGCGGTAATTGACCTTGCCGGCTCCCTGTCCTTTTGCTTCAAGGGCCTCAATAACCTTCCGACTGGCTTCCTTTACAGGCAAACCACTTATAAAACCCGAGTTGGCAATAACGGCACCGTCTTTTTCTTCAAAAGCTTCCTCCGCCACGGAGACACCCTCAAATATATTGGGAATGGGAATGTCAAAATGTTTTGCGAAATCAAAATCCCGTTGATCCCCACACGGAACAGACATTACCGCCCCGGTACCATATCCGCCAAGTACGTAGTCCCCAATCCAGATCGGTACAGATTCCCCGGTAAACGGATGCATGGCGTAAGCTCCCGTAAAGACCCCGGATATGGATTTCACATCGGCCATACGCTCCCGTTCCGAGCGGCGTGCGGTTGCCTCTATATAGTCGCTAACCGCCTGCATTTGTTCCGGGGTTGTAATTTTGGGAACGAGCTCGTGTTCCGGGGCGAGCGTCATAAAGCTCACCCCAAAAATCGTGTCTGGCCGGGTGGTAAAAACCTCAATGGGAAAAGACTCGGTCAGGCTTCCATCGGGTATTGTATGAAATACTACCGAAGCGCCTACAGAGCGCCCAATCCAGTTTTGTTGGGAGTCCACAAGTGGCCGGGGCCAGTCCACCGATGCAAGGCCGTCTAGTAAGCGCTGAGCGTAGGCCGTTATCCGCATACTCCACTGTGTCATTTTTTTACGTATCACCGGGTATCCGCCCCGCTCGGAAACCCCGTTGACAATTTCATCATTGGCCAGGACGGTTCCCAGTTCAGGACACCAGTTTACCTCGGTATCTGCCAGGAATGTCAGCCTGTATTTCAGTAAAATACGTTCCCGGGCGACTCTGGAAAACGACTTCCAGTCTTCAGCTGAAAAAAAGGGAGTGTCCTCGTCGCAGGCCGCATCTATCCCAAGATTCCCTCCAGCTTCAAAGGCTTTGACCAGGGTTTCAACTGGCTCCGCCTTATCCGATTTTTTATTGTACCAGGAATTAAAGAGCTGCATAAAAATCCACTGCGTCCATCGGTAATACGCGGGATCTGACGTTCGCACCTCACGCTCCCAATCATACGAGAAGCCAAGCTGGTCCAGCTGTTCCCGATACCTGCCAATATTGGCTTCAGTGGTTATGGAGGGATGCTGTCCGGTCTGAATGGCATACTGTTCTGCCGGAAGTCCAAAAGAATCATACCCCATGGGATGCAGCACATTATAGCACTGATGCCGCTTGAAGCGGGCGTAAATATCACTGGCAATATATCCCAGCGGATGCCCCACATGAAGTCCTGCCCCGGAAGGGTAGGGAAACATATCGAGGACGTAGTATTTGGGCTTCTCCGATGGGTATTCGGCCCTGAAAGTCTTATGTTCTGACCAGTATTGCTGCCATTTGGCTTCTATCTGCCTGAAATCGTACTGCATTTTACGGGTGAAAAGTGAGGGGGGATGCCCCATAGGTTAATTCCGGGTAAAAATAAGTGGAATCCATTTACTTTCCTATTTTTACATATCCTTAGTATCGCTATGAGCAAATCATTTGAACGCTACCAAAGGCGTAAACTGATCTCTTCCTATTTTTCAGTTATCCTGAGCATTGCTCTGGTCCTTTTTTTATTGGGTGTCCTGGGTTTATTGGTACTCAACACGAAAAAACTTGCAGATCACTTTAAAGAGGAAATCACTGTTTCGGTTTTCCTTAAAGACTCTGCCAAAGAAGTGGAAATAGGCCAGCTGCAGAAAAGCCTGGTCCTTTCTGAATATACCAAATCTGCTGTTTTCGTCTCGAAAGATGAGGCCGCGGAAGAACACAGCGCCGAGATTGGAGAGGATTTTCTGGAATTTCTCGGATACAATCCGCTCAAGAATTCCATCGACATCAACCTCAATGCGGATTTTGTAAACACCGCCCAGGTGGACTCGATCGCACAGAGTATTGCCAGCCAAAGTTTTGTCGAAGAGGTGAGTTTTGACCGTCCTACCCTGGATTTGCTTACCCGGAATGTCAAACGCCTCGGTCTTGGTATTCTTATCGCTTCAGCCCTCTTTACCCTTATCGCTGTATTGCTTATAAACAGCTCCATCCGTCTTTCTATCTACTCCAAGCGTTTTATTATCAAGACGATGCAAATGGTCGGAGCTACAAAATCATTTATCCGAAAACCCTTTATCTGGACCAATATCAAGCTCGGAATGATAGGGGCGATTCTGGCCCTGTTAGGTCTGGCTGGGATGCTATTCTATCTGAATCAGAATTTTCCCCAGTTGGGACTATTACAGGATATGGTCCAACTCGGGTTGGTCTTTGCCGGGGTTTTTGCGGCAGGAGTCCTGATCTCACTGGCCAGTACGTATTTTGCTACCCAGCGTTTTCTGAATCTGCGCACAGATGATTTATATTATTAAATTTGCAGCATGAGCAAGAAAAAGAATCGGCAGAAACCGCAGAAAAAAACCCAGGAGTTTATTTTTCAGCGAAAAAATTACCTGATGATGTTTGTCGGCCTTGCCCTTATCGCCCTTGGCTACATTCTTATGGCAGGCGGGGGGACCGAAGACCCGGAAGTATTCAGCGAAGCCATTTTCAATTTCCGGCGCATTCGTCTGGCCCCTACCCTGGTGCTTATCGGCCTTGGGATCCAGGTTTTTGCGATTCTCTTCAATCCCAATAAGAAGAAATCCGAATAATTGGATCTGATCGACGCCATTATTCTCGGTATTATACAGGGACTCACTGAATTCCTGCCGGTCTCTTCAAGCGGGCACCTGGAACTGGGAAAGGTCTTGCTGGGGGACACTTCCATCCCTGAAGAAAGCCTGCTTTTTACAGTAGTTTTGCACTTTGCAACGGCCTTAAGTACCCTTGTGGTTTATCGGAAAGACGTTTGGGAGATCCTCAGGGGGCTCTTGGAATTCAAAGACAATGAAGCTTTTCGTTTTTCGGTTAGAATTATCCTTTCCATGATTCCCGCTGCATTGGTCGGGTTGTTTTTTGAAGAGGAACTGGAAAAACTCTTTAGCGGTAACATTTTGCTGGTCGGAAGCATGTTGCTCATTACGGCGCTCTTGCTCTTTTTGGCCGATCGGGCCAAAACCACCCATAAAAATGTGACCTATGGAAATTCCTTTGTCATCGGGCTCGCACAGGCTGTAGCCATGCTCCCGGGAATTTCCCGAAGCGGGGCAACCATAGCGACTTCCGTATTGCTGGGAGTTGACAAACAAAAGGCTGCACGTTTTTCTTTTTTAATGGTCGTCCCATTAATCCTTGGTAAAATAGCCAAAGATGTCCTAAGTGGGGATCTCAATGTTCAGGCAGATAATTTTGGTTCGCTCACAGCCGGTTTTTTTGCGGCCTTTATCGCTGGCCTCCTGGCCTGTACGTGGATGATCCGCCTGGTTCGCAACAGCAGGCTTACCTTTTTTGCCGTATATTGTGTCATCGTCGGTTGTATAGCCATTGCGGCAGCCTTATGGATTTAAGCCGTCAAAAATGAGACTCCATTGGAACTCATCAAAGAAGCCTTTCTGGAAGGTCGCATTCTGGCCATAGACAAGCCCTACGGC
>NZ_JBAVZJ010000220.1:0-10877 GCF_049588695.1 Robiginitalea sp. | reverse complement strand
CGCCTGATCCGGGCGACTACCCAGGGTGCAATTCAATTGGGGTTCGATGCGGGGCAGGCCCAGGAGCTCGCTATGCATACCTGCCGGGGAGCGGCCGAGCTCCTCATTCAATCCGGAAGTCATCCGGAAGCGGAAATCGACCGGGTTACCACACCTATGGGATGCACAATTGAAGGACTTAATGAAATGGAACATCAGGGGCTCAGTGCCTCCCTGATCCGTGGTATTGTAACCTCCTTTGATAAAATCTCTGACTTTAGAAAAGGGTGACCATGGAACTCTTCGACGTCTATCCCAGGTTTAATATCACTCCCGTCTCAGCAAAAGGATGCTGGGTCACGGATGTAAAAGGAGACCGGTATCTGGATTTGTACGGGGGGCACGCCGTGATCTCCATCGGGCATTCACACCCGCAATACGTGCGAAATCTGAAAAACCAGCTGGATAAAATAGCTTTTTACAGCAACTCGGTGCAGAATCCCCTTCAGGAAGAACTCGCAGCGCACCTGGGGCGGGCTTCCGGCCTGGAAGCCTATCAGCTATTTTTGTGCAACTCGGGGGCCGAAGCCAATGAAAATGCCCTAAAACTCGCCTCATTCCACACCGGGAAATCGAAGGTTATCGCTTTTAAAAACAGTTTTCACGGCCGGACTTCAGCCGCCGTGGCTGCCACTGATAATCCCTCTATCATCTCCCGCCTCAATGCGCTCCACCAGGTTATCTTTCTACCGTTGAACGATGTAGCTGCCCTGGAAAATGCCCTGAATAAAAAGGACATCAGTGCCGTGATACTCGAGCCTATTCAGGGGGTAGGAGGTTTGGAGATGGCGGAGGCCTCGTTTATGGAAGAAACCGCCCGTCTTTGCCGGGAACACCAGGCCGTCTTTATTGCCGACGAAGTACAAAGCGGTTTCGGCCGTACCGGTGCATTCTTTGCCTTTCAGCACAGCGAAGCCGCACCTGGAATTATCACTATGGCCAAAGGGATGGGAAATGGCTTTCCCACCGGAGGGGTTCTTATTCATCCGGATATAGAATCCCGGGCAGGATTGCTGGGCACGACCTTCGGAGGCAACCACCTGGCGTGCGTTGCAACCCTCACCGTCCTGAACGTTCTGGAACAAGAGCAGCTGCTCCCTCACGCCACACAAATGGAAGTTGTTTTCCGCACCCTGGCCGAAGGGATTCCCGGATTGAAACAAGTGAGGGGCAAAGGGCTGATGCTCGGTCTTGAAATGGACTTTCAAGTGGCTGAGCTGCGAAAAAAATTACTCTATACCCATCGTATTTTTACCGGAAATTCAAAAAACAAAAACCTCCTTCGCATCCTGCCCCCACTGAATATTGAGGAGAAAGACCTGGAACTTTTCTTCCATGCCCTGAAAAAGGAACTCTTATGAAACATTTCCTCAGTACAGACGATATTGATTCCCTTCCCGAATGGCTTAAGAAAGGAAGGACGCTTGCCCCGGGCAGCGGAACACCTGAACAGCCGGGCCTGGGCAAAACCCTCTGCCTTCTTTTTTTTAACAACAGCCTCCGTACCCGACTAAGCACTCAAAAAGCGGCGCGCTTACTGGGCCTGGAAGTCCTGGTGATGAATTTTGGAGCAGAAGGCTGGAACCTGGAATTAGAGGACGGAACGATTATGGATGGGGGGGCCGCCGAACATATTGCCGAAGCTGCTGCAGTCGTTGGGCAATATGCAGACTTGATCGGTGTCCGGGCTTTTGCCGGTCTTTCAGACAGAACATTGGATTCAGCCGAAGGCATACTCCATGGGTTTGTGAAGTATGCAGGGGTACCCATACTCAATATGGAAAGTGCCACGGGACATCCTTTACAGGCCCTGGCCGATGCACTCACTATTGCGGAAACCACCAAAAAGACCACTCCAAAAGTAGTGTTGTCGTGGGCACCCCATCCCCGGGCGTTGCCCCAGGCGGTACCGAATTCCTTTGTACGGATCATGCAAAGGATGCCCGTGGACCTGGTGATCACCCATCCAAAAGGGTATGGACTCGACGCGAATCTGGTGGGAGCTTACGAGCCCGTTTACGACCAAAAGAAAGCATTGGATGGAGCAGACTATGTATATGTAAAAAACTGGAGCAGTGTACAGGAATACGGTCGGGTTTTGAATCGGGATCCCGGTTGGATGATGACGGCTGAAAAACTCGGGGAGGCGCAATTTATGCACTGCCTGCCCGTCAGGCGGAACATGGTCGTGGAAGACGCCGTTCTCGATGGCCCCCAGTCCCTGGTCCTCAAACAGGCTGCCAACCGGACCCTCTCAGCACAGCTGGCCCTGACGCACCTTTTGGATGTCCAATAAATCCCCGGTAAAATGGTGAAACAGAAAATAGGAATCATAAAAATTGGAGGGGCGTTTTTAGAAGATGAAAAACTTCTGGAAACCTTCTATTCGGCTTTTGCATCCATGGAAGGATTAAAGGTCCTCGTCCACGGCGGGGGAAAGCGCGCCAGTAAACTCAGTATAGATTTGGGTATTACCCCCCAAATGGTCCATGGACGGCGCATTACGGACGCGAAAAGCCTGGAAGTCGTCACCATGGTTTATGCCGGATGGGCCAACAAGACCTTGGTGGCCGGCCTGCAGGGGCGGGGATGCAATGCCTTGGGACTTAGTGGGGCAGATGCCAATCTGATACGGGCCCTCAAACGACCGGCCTCAGATATAGACTATGGCCTGGTCGGTGATGTGGAACGGGTAGATGCCGATGGGCTGAGCACCCTGCTAAACGCGGGATTCACCCCGGTCTTCTGCGCACTGACCCACGACGGAAGAGGGCAGCTACTCAATACAAATGCAGACTCCATTGCCGCTGATTTGGCCATGGGGCTCAGCCCCCTATATGAAGTAAAACTAGTCTACTGCTTTGAAAAACAGGGGGTGCTACGCGATGTAAGTGACCCGGAAAGCGTCATACCCCGAATCGATCCTGACCATTTTAAAACACTCCAAAAAGAAGGAGCCATTTCGGAGGGGATGATTCCTAAATTGTTTAATAGTTTTAGGGCCTTGCAGGCAGGGGTGGACCAGGTTTATATCGGTCCTGTTTCCCTTCTGTCCGGGCAGGCGCCTAAATCCACTCAAATACACTTATAATGTCTTTGGAATCCCTGACTTCAGACGCACTGGAACTCCTTAAGAACCTGATAACAACCCCTTCGTTCTCCGGGGAGGAAGACGAAACAGCCGCCTTAATCCGCAAATGGCTGGAATCCCGCGACATCCCCTGTGAGCAAATCGGCAACAACATCATTGCCAAAAATGCATATTTTACCCCCGGAAAACCCACGCTGTTACTGAACTCCCACCACGATACCGTCCGGCCCAACAAAGGGTATACCCGGGACCCCTTTAAACCCACTGAGGAGGAGGGAAAACTATACGGCCTGGGCAGTAATGATGCGGGAGGTTGCCTGGTCTCCCTACTCGCCTGCTTTGCGTATTGGCATAAACAGGCAGACCTTTCGCACAATTTACTTATGGTGGCTTCTGCAGAAGAAGAAAATTCAGGTCCGAACAGCCTTAGGGGCATACTGCAGGATTTGCCGCACATTGATGTAGCCATAGTAGGCGAACCCACTGAGATGCACCTGGCCATTGCCGAAAAAGGACTGGTGGTTTTTGACGCCACTGTAACCGGAACGCCTTCTCATGCGGCCCACCCCAATGCGGATAACGCCATTTACAACACCATAGCCGTGCTGGAATGGTTCAGGAATTACAGCTTCCCCAAAGTCTCCGAAACCCTTGGGGAGGTTAAACTGACCGTCACACAAATCGATGGTGGAAAACAACACAATGCGGTACCGGCCCATGTGGATCTTGTCCTGGATGTTCGCGTAAATGATTGTTATACCAATGCGGAAATTGCGGAACTTCTCCAGCAGGAAGCCCCCTGTCCCTTGCGTCCCCGCTCCCTGCGCCTGAATTCATCTTCCATTGATCCGGGGCATCCCCTGGTGCTCGGCGGGAAGGCGCTCGGACGAAAGACATATGGCTCCCCCACCCTTTCGGACCAGGCAGCCCTGAGTTGCCCCTCCCTGAAAATGGGTCCGGGTCTCAGCCTTCGCTCCCATTCGGCGGATGAATTTGTAGAGGTTAAGGAGGTCGTGGAGGGTATTGCCATTTATGTCGACCTGCTCGAGCGATTCCTCAAACCTGAAAGATTTGGGTAACTTCGTCTATACATAGAAAGCTTTGGACCTGAAAGTGAGATAGGGCCGTGACAGAGCTGAAATCGAAGAGAAACATAATACCTTTTTTATGAAACTATGGGACAAGGGGAGCACCCCGGATGAGCTAATGGATCTGTTCACCGTTGGCAATGACAGGGAACTGGACCAGATTTTGGTGCGATATGATCTGATCGCCTCGCGGGCCCACGCCGAAATGCTCGGGCGCATTGGGATTCTTTCTGCATCCGAAACCGAAGCGCTGACTAAAACGCTGGACACTATGCTGGAAGAAGTGGAAGCCGGGAAGTTTTCCATTGCTCCGCCTTTTGAGGATATGCACTCCAAGATTGAATTTGAACTCACGGAGCGTTTAGGCGAAGCCGGCAAAAAAATCCATACCGCCCGTTCGAGGAACGATCAGATTCTTGTGGCCTTACAGTTGTATCTGAAAGACTCCATCACCGGTTTTCACGATCAAATCCGGGCCCTGTTCGACTTGCTCCTCGAGCTTGCAGAGCGACATAAAGATATTCTCCTGCCCGGGTATACACATCTTCAGGTCGCCATGCCTTCTTCTTTCGGCCTCTGGTTTTCGGCCTATGCCGAGAGTCTTATCGATGATGTTTACATGCTCCGGGCGGCCTTTCAGGTAGCCGATCAGAATCCCCTGGGCAGCGCTGCCGGGTACGGGAGTTCCTTTCCTATAGACCGGGATTTTACAACATCCCGGATGGGTTTCGGCACCCAGAAATTCAACGTGGTTGCCGCCCAGATGGGCCGGGGAAAGGCAGAGCGCCTGGCGGCCATGGCGATGGCATCAGTAGCCGGAACGCTTGGGAAAATGGCCATGGATATCTGCCTCTACATGAATCAGAACTTCGGCTTTATTTCCTTTCCCGAAGAACTCACAACAGGGAGCAGTATCATGCCCCACAAAAAAAACCCCGACCTTTTTGAACTGGTCAGGGCAAAATGTAACATTATCCAGGGGTTGCCCAATCAATTGAGCCTGCTCACCACGAACCTGCCCAGTGGATACCACAGGGATCTTCAGATGACCAAACCCCTCCTGCTGCCTGCAGTTGAGGAATTGAAGTCCTGCCTGGAAATTACCCTGAGCAGCCTGGGAAGAATAGAGGTGAATCCGGACATCCTCGAAGATCCCATTTACAATTATCTCTTCAGTGTGGACAGTATGGATAGTATGATTCAAAAAGGTATTTCCTTCCGGGAAGCCTATCGAAAGATGGCCGCCCAGATTGCATCAGGCACCTATATCCCCGAAAAACAATTAAAGCATACACATAAAGGGAGCCTGGGAAATCTCTGCCTGGATGAGATCAGAAGTAAAATGGACAGTGCCTGGGCAACTTAAATCTCTCAGGAAATCGTCATTCCCAGGTTGATCACTTCCTGTGGCGTTAAATGCCTCCAGTGACCCCGGGGAAGGTCTTTTTTGGTCAGTCCTGCCAGGACTACCCGATCCAGTTTCACAACCTGATACCCCAGGTGTTCGAAGATGCGACGTACGATGCGGTTGCGTCCGCTGTGCAATTGTATCCCTACTTCTCGCTTGGAGGTCCCGTCGATATAACTCACCTCATCTACTTCAATCAGGCCATCGTCGAGTTCCAGACCTTTGCGTATCTGGGAAAGGTCACCCGCCTTTAAATTGGCATCGAGTTCCACGTGGTAGATTTTGCGTACCCCGTGTTTGGGATGCGTGAGTTTCTTGGCCAGGTCCCCGTCATTGGTAAAGAGTAAGAGTCCAGTGGTATTGCGATCCAGACGGCCGACCGGTAATAGGCGGGAAGCACTGGCCCGTGTAATGAGTTCCATAACGGTCCGCCTGCCTTTTTCATCTTTAGTCGTGGTGATAAAATTTTTGGGTTTGTTCAGCAGGACGTATTCTTTCTTTTCCCGCTGCAACAAGCGCCCGTCAAAACGCACTTCATCCGTGAGGTCTACCTTGTAACCCATTTCGGAAACAACCTTGCCATTGACCGTTACACTACCCGCCGCAATATATGTGTCTGCCTCCCTTCGGGAACAAACCCCGGCATTGGCAATGTACCTGTTGAGTCGGATCTTTCCGGGTTCCGAGCTCGATGCTTTGGCGGCACCTGAGGGTCGCTTCCGGAATGTGGGCTTTTTCGAAGGGTCCCATGATCCCGGGCGCCGATCCTCCCCGGACCGCTTCTGAAACCCTCCTGGTTTTGAGGCATCCGAAAACCGCGAGCCCGAACCTCTCGGGGCGGACCTCCTGGAATCAGATCCCCGGGTATTTGAACTTCTGGAATCAGAACTTCTGGAATCAGAGCTCCGCGAGGATGAACGTTTGGAATCTGAACTTCTCGAATCTGAACCACGCGAAGAGGAACCCCTTGCATCCGAACCCCTGGAATCTGAGCCTCGGGAACCAGAACCTTTATATTCGGAACTACGGGAATCCGAGCCTCGGGAACGCTTGAAGTCTGAACTTCTAGAACCCGAACCCCGCGATGTTGAACTCCTAGAATCTGAATCACGCGAAGACCGCCGGACAGCAGCATCGCGATTGGAGGCGGAACTGCGGGAAGTAGTGCCCCGGGCAGGTCGCCGCACTGAAGCATCCGATTTTGAGTAATCCTTTGATGAGGATCGACTGGAAGACCCTTTGGAAGTGCCTGAAGCAGCCTTTCTTGCAGGGCCCTTTTTACTGGAATACGTACCGGATTTTTTTTCTGCAGGCTTTTTGCCCTTCCCAGAATCGGAGTTGCTCATATCGAGGTTTCGGCAAAGGTATTAAATGTCAGCTTCTCCAAAGCCTAAAATCGTCTGCCGGGAGCGATCGAGGACCAATCGCGTGACATCCGGGCGGCTATAGTGCCCTGAGGGATCAAAATTCTGACGCTCCCCGAACACCCTCCCCAGTGAAATATCTGCCACCATAACGCCTTCGATACCGATTTGCGGTTCCAGGACCCACTCCCCGTCGGGCCCGGCAATACAAGAGCCCCCGTTAGCCAGCATGGCCGGGGTCTTCTCGATAAAATCGCTCAGATGGGGTGTGTTTGAAGGAAAGTCCTCCCGACGCATCAGGGCTGAGGCAGAAATCACATAACTCCGCGATTCCCTGGCGATAAAACGCGTAATGTCCCGGGTATTAAAATCACTCCCGGGCCAAACAGCAATATGCACATTTTCACCCTGGGCGTAGAGGGAAGCGCGAACCAGCGGCATCCAATTCTCCCAACAATTCAATCCCCCGACCTGAAAACCCTTTATTGGATGTACCTGTAAACCGTGTCCATCCCCGGGCGCCCAGGTCAGGCGTTCATCATAGGTGGGTTGTAATTTCCGATGGACAGAACACAAGCCCCTGGAAGCGTCAATATAGGCGAGAGAACAGTACAGGCTGTGACCGCCCCTGTCCTGTGGGCGTTCCACGATGCCCAGATATACGGAAATCCCGAGGGCCGAAGCCTGAGCAACAATCGGATCCAGATCTCCATTTTCCGGATCCACAGCATTGTGGAGGTAATGGGCATGAAGCGCCTTGTTTGCCGGAACTTCCCAGGCTGCCCCATCCATATACGCCAGCCAGAAAGGATACCCCGGCCAGAAGGCTTCTCCAAAGACTAGCAATTCTACGCCCTTGTCCGCAGCCTCTTTGAGGGCCTTCTCAATCACCTCAAGAGTACCTTTTTTATCCAGCCATTTTGGAGCGTACTGGGCTATGCCCACCCGAAGTGTGTTGGATTTCATAAGAGACGATTTATGAGCAGGTCAATATCAATCAGTAAAATACTGATTACCCCGGAAACAATAATAAACCTTAGAATGTTGTGGAGCCAAACAAACTGCTTCTTGGAATTCGACCTCCAGAGTAAGATCAAAAAAACAATGAGTAGCACACTTGTGGCACTAAAATACAAATACATATAGCCGACGTCAAAGTAGGTGATCAACAAACCTGCAGGGACCAGTGCCAGCAGTACCAGGAGGGTAATACAACGCTTAGAAAATGGGGTGCCATAACGAACGGCAATCGTCTGGTAATCCTGTGCAATATCCCCCGCAAGGTTTTCCATGTCTTTTATCAGTTCCCGACTGAGAATAATCAGAAAAAGGAAGAGCGCATGGACGAAGATTACGGGATCGAAATTCCGGTAGTACACGAAGATGGCAAAGAAAGGCGTTATGGCCAGTAAGGCCGATACGATATTTCCCAAAAAAGGAATCTTCTTCAGACGGTGGGAATAGAACCAAATGGCGAAAACATAGGCCGCAAAAAAAAGGGCCGCCCGGAAGGAGACATAACTAGCCAGTAAAACCCCGAGAAAATTAAGGACAAAATAAGCGTAGATTTTAGTCCGCTGGCTCACCAACCTGTCCAGCATGGTTTTGTGGGGCTTATTGATCAGATCTTTTTCAGAGTCGTAAAAACTATTGATAATATACCCCCCCGCAATGACCAGGGCAGAAGAGAGCACAATGACAAAGAGATTTAAATCGAGGACTACCTCCGCCCACGGCAGATCGGGGGACATAATAAATGTAGCCGCAAGGTATTGTGCCAGGGCAATGACCAGGATATTGTACCCTCTGACGATAGAAATGAGACTCAGTGCCTTTAACAGTAGCAATCTGGTCTTACGGGAAAACATGGGAGAGATGTTTAGAAGTTGTAAACCACCTCTAAACGATGTCCTTTAAGGGCTTTGCGTGCTTTGTCCAGATCTTCGGTAAAACCAAGGATGTACCCTCCACCTCCGGACCCACACAATTTTAAGTAATACGAATTCGATTCGATGCCTTGTTTCCACAACTGGTGAAATTCCTGAGGAATCATCGGACTGAAATGGTTGAGTACTACGTGAGACAACTTCTTGATATTGCCAAAAAGGGACTTGACATTTCCGCTGATAAAATCCTCCACACAGGCATCGGTATAACGGATAAATTGATTTTTCAGGACCTTTCGAAACCCTTCCTGCTTCATCTGCTCCATAAAAATCTGGACCATTGGAGCCGTTTCACCTACCGTACCGCTATCTAAAAGGAAAACAGCTCCTTTTCCATCCGGATTCTGGGTGGGAATACTCGTGGATTCAATATTATCCTGGGAATTGATCAGGATGGGCAGACTCAGGTAGCTGTTTAAGGGATCCAGACCCGAGGATTTCCCGTGAAAGAAAGACTCCATACGACCAAATATTGCTTTGAGCCGAAGAAGTTTCTCCCGGGTGAGGTTCTCCAAAACAGTGATCTTATCCTTTCCGTACCGATCGTAAATAGCCGCTACAAGTGCCCCGCTGCTGCCAACACCATATCCCTGGGGAATAGAACTGTCAAAAAACATGCCTTCTCCGATGTCTGTATGCAAGGTCTCCAGGTCAAAGGAAACCAGGTCTGGTGATTCGGCCTGCATTTGTTCGAGATAGGCGGTGAATTTTTTGAGGTTCCGGTTGGACTCCAGAGCCTTACCCTCAAGATGTGCTGATTTTTTCAGAGCGCCTTTAAAGAAATTGTACGGGATTGAAAGCCCACGGGAATCCTTTATGATCCCATATTCTCCGAAGAGAAGGATCTTGGAATAAAACAACGGTCCTTTCATATGCGATTTTGACGGTCTGGAACAAAAATAGGAAACTTTCTTCTAAAGGTAGTGTTAAACCTTTAAAGGCGCAGAGCGCCGGGGCCTACCTGATCCCGAAGATACTGCCCATCCTGGCAATACGACAACAGTTCCTCTTTGATAAACGCACTGACGACTTCCTTATTTTCCTCCGGATAGAGTAAATGCACATTGGCACCGGCATCGAGCGTAAAACAAACGGGGGTGCCGGTCTCCCTTCTATATGTCCAGATACGGTTGATAATCTCCAGTGTCCCGGGTTTCATCAGGATAAAGTAGGGACTGCTACTCATCATCATGGCGTGGAGACTCAGTGCCTCAGACTCTACCAGGCTTATAAAGGCCTGGAGGTCCCCCTCCTGCAATACAGGCCGAAGTCCGTCCAGATGCTGTCGGGCCTGGTCAAATCGGGAATTCGCAAAGGGATGTCCCTGCATCAGGCCGTGCCCCACAGTACTGCTGACCTGTTTTTCTCCTTTATCGACAAGTAAAATTGTATCCTGGAACGACCTGAAAACCGAATGGACTTCGAATGGATAAGGAATGCCGTATAGATCTGAGCTTCCCGGTATGGACTCTTGTTTTCCCCACTCGACCAGTCCTCCCTCAATACTGCGGGCCGCAGAGCCCGAACCCAATCGTGCCAGGAAGGAAGCTTTCTTTTTAAACATGTCCGCTTTGAGGTCCGGATACATAGTGCGTTCCAAATCCATCAAACAGAGGGAAAGCGCCGCCATACCGCTGGCAGACGAGGCTATTCCACTACTATGCGGAAAGGTGTTTTCCGTCCGGATCTCTAATTCATAGGCCCCCAGAAATGGCTGATAAACGCTGATACGTTCAAAAAACGTACTGATTTTATCCGCAAAGTGGGGAGCTTCCACCCCGTCGAGATAAATTCGGAATGTGGGAACCCTGGACGGAACGCTTATCCTCCGGTATTTCAACGTAGTCCGGGTAGCCGAGGTATCCAGGGTAAAACTCACCGACGGATTTGTCGGCAGCTGGCCAGGCCGCTTTCCCCAGTATTTCACAAGGGCAATATTGC
>NZ_JBAVZJ010000219.1:0-1873 GCF_049588695.1 Robiginitalea sp. | reverse complement strand
ACCATCAGGTGTATATAGAACCCTTTGAGTTCGTCAACCCGCTTCTTGGCGCGTTTTCGTTTTTCGAGCATATTTAATTCTTCCATTGCTGTATTTTTGATTCCTATTCCCAGCGGGAATTGTTTTTTTGTTCTTCTTCCATATACTCCCTGATTTTGCGGTCTTCCCAGTCCCTGGAAAAAAACGGATTCCATCCGAAAGTCCTGAAGGCGTGGAAAAACAAACCGATCCCCCAGCCGAATGCTGCCCAGAGGAACCACATATAGCGCCAGTCATTGGTCAGATAATTAATGACGGCCAACAGGGATATCACAAAAATATAGGCCGTTAGGTTGCCGTAGAACTTTTTAAGCTCCTCAACCCGCTCCTTGGCCCTTAAGTATTTCGATTCCCGAGTTTCCATATCCTTGTTTTCTATTGTTTTCATATTTCCTTTATAGTGAAGGGCCGTTATCATCAGCAGCCATGAATTCCTTAATCTTCCGTTCCTCCCAACGCTTGCCCCACAAAGGGTTATACCCATAAGCGGCCATTCCTTGCATCAGGAGGCCGAAGCCCCACCCAATGGCAGGGAAAATAACCCATGGGAACGCGAATGAGGTCGTTATCCAATTCAGCCAGGCCAGAAATGGGATGACTATGCAATATGAAAAAAGGGACCCATAAAAGTCCTTGATCGCATCCACGCGTTGTTTAGCGCGTAAAAATTGCTCGTGTTTTTCTTGTGTTTTCATGAGGTTAATTATTAATACCTCAAAAGTCCTGGTTTGGATGCCTATTTCAAAAAACAGAAAACCGAGTCGTCGGATTTAGCGACTGAATTGTCGCCAGCGATCTCAGAAATCCTCTTTTTCCATCAACTCCCGGATCTTGCGTTCTTCCCAGCGCTTACCCCATAAGGGGTTATAGCCATAAGCCTCCATCCCGTGCATTAAGAGGCCGAAACCCCAACCCATCATCGGGAAAATAACCCATGGGAAACCAAATCCGGTTGTTTTCCAGTTCAGCCAGGCCAAAAATGGAATGACTACCATATATGACCCCAGATTTCCGTAAAAACTCTTGATGGCTTCAACCTTTTCCCGGGCCTTCTCATAGCGCTTGTCTTCAATATACTCGGCCTGAGAGGGATATTTAGATACCTGGCGGCGGAGTATGGGAATCGAAACGCGGAACTTGCTTTTATCTTTTTCAATACCCACCTGGCGTTTGGATAGCAGCGAATACCGCTGGAGGATATTCTGCAAGCCCACCCCACTTGATTTGGTGATGACCTTTTTTTCCTGAAGATTGTTGGTCACTACAACATAGCCGTCTTCTTCTGTGACCTGAATGTGTAAGGGCCGCCCTGGGGTCACGACATTGTGCTTTACGGCATTCTCCAACAGTAACTGCAGGGAGAGCGGGACAATTTTAGCTTCCGGATCCGTGCTTTTTTCAGGAATCTCAAAATGAATACCCTCTTCAAAACGCATTTTTAAAAGCCGTACATAGGTCCGGGCAAAGGCAAACTCCTCGTCTACCGGCACCAATTCCTTATTCTTCTGCTCGAGGACATAGCGGTATACTTTCGAAAGGGCCGTAGTGAAACGTTGAGCCTGCTCAGGATCTTCCTCAATAAGACTCGTAAGTACATTCAGGCTGTTGAAAAGGAAATGTGGGTCCAGTTGATTTTTCAGGGCGTCAAACTGGGCTGAAGCTGTTCCCGCAATAATCTTTTGTTCCTTGACTTTGGTTTCCTGCCTGTGTTTATAATAAAAAACCGCATAGAAAACCCCAGAAATACAGACTGCGAGGATGGATGTATTCAGATAATACTCTAAAGACTCCCCGCTTAAAAAAGCTGTAAAATCATTCCCTTGCAACCCAACAC
>NZ_JBAVZJ010000218.1:0-2824 GCF_049588695.1 Robiginitalea sp. | reverse complement strand
TGTTCTGCGAATTCTTTTAAATCTGCCATTTTACTATCGTTTTAAAAATCGAATTAATTTATACTTAGGTTAATAGTGCGAACGAAATTATTTTTCGGATAAGGTTTTCAGAATACCCGCCAGTTTGCCTCCTCCGGATTTCAATCCGGAAATAACATTTTTGGCAGGAGATTGCAGAAAGGCTACAATGACTGCAATAACCTCTTCCTTAGATTTAATGCTCACCAAGGTGTCCAGTTTATCGTCACCGACGAAAACTGCTTCTTCGATAAAGGCGCCTTTTAGCAGTGGCCGATCAGACTTCTTCCGAAAGGTCTTGATCAACTTTGCCGGGCCGTTACCCGTCTCGGAGAACATTAAAGAAGTGTTTCCTTTAAGTACTTCAGGCAATTCCCCGAATTCCTTATCAGAAGCTTCCATTGCTTTGGCCAGTAGGGTATTCTTAACTACTGCCAGTTTGATGTTTGCTTTAGAGCAAGCGCGGCGAAGTGCCGAAGTCGTCCCTGCATCCAGTCCGGAAATATCAGCGAGATAGATCGTCGTGTTATCCGCAAGCTGTGACTTCAGGTCTTCAATTACCGTTGCTTTTTCTTCTCTGGTCATTTTCCCTGTTTTTGATTAGACCGCTTTCGGATCTAGTTGAACACTCGGACTCATGGTGCTGGACATATAGATACTCTTCATATATACGCCCTTTGATGCCGCCGGCTTCATTTTCACCAGGGTGTCAATCAATTCCTTGGCATTCCCGGCAATCTTTTCAGGAGTAAAAGAAACCTTCCCAATTGCTGCGTGAACAATACCTGTTTTATCTACCTTGAAATCAATTTTACCGGCTTTCACCTCAGTAACTGCCTTAGCCACATCCATGGTCACGGTACCTGTTTTTGGATTCGGCATCAGACCGCGAGGCCCCAATATCCTACCCAAAGGTCCCAATTTCCCCATGACACTTGGCATTGTGATAATCACATCTACATCCGTCCAGCCCCCTTTGATCTTATCCAGATATTCATCCAGACCTACAAAGTCTGCTCCGGCTTCTTTAGCCTCGGCCTCCTTATCTGCCGGAACCAGTGCCAGGACTTTTACATCCTTACCTGTTCCATGCGGTAGTGTTACCACCCCACGAACCATCTGGTTCGCTTTACGTGGATCCACTCCCAAGCGTATCGCCAGGTCTACCGATGCGTCAAATTTGACGTTGGTGATAGACTTGATAAGCTCAGAGGCTTCCTGCAGGGAATAGAGTTTGTCGCTGTCGATTTGAGCAACAGCCTCTTTCTGCTTTTTTGTTAGTTTTGCCATCTTAAAAGTGCTTTTCAGTTTTTAGAAGGGGCGCTTTCCGGAAACCCGGATTCCCATTGAACGAGCCGTGCCTGCAATCATACTCATTGCAGATTCTGTAGTGAATGCATTGAGATCGACCATCTTATCTTCAGCAATGGTTCTAATCTGATCCCAGGTTACACTCCCTGATTTTACGCGATTCGGTTCTCCGGAACCCTTTTTAGTCTTTGCCGCTTCCAATAGCTGAACTGCCGCTGGTGGTGTTTTGACGATGAAGTCAAATGACTTGTCACCATACACGGTGATAACAACGGGCAATACTTTGCCTGGTTTGTCCTGCGTACGTGCATTAAACTGCTTACAGAACTCCATGATGTTAACGCCGGCAGCACCTAAAGCGGGTCCAACCGGTGGCGACGGATTCGCAGCACCTCCCCTGACTTGTAGTTTAACTACTTTACTTACTTCTTTTGCCATTGTTCATTTAATTTACAACTAAGACCGGGATTTCCCGATCTGATGCCTTCTCAATACAACCATCAGGAGGATTTAAGAAAGCGGTAAAAGTGAGTTAAATTGGAAGCAACTTCACTTTTAAGCGTAACAGTATTATTCTTTAAACTTTTTCTACCTGCATATAACTCAGTTCCAACGGAGTCTTCCTTCCAAAGATCTTCACCATAACCTCCAGCTTGCGCTTCTCTTCATTTATCCGTTCCACTGTGCCATTAAATCCATTAAAAGGACCGTCTATAACCTTGACGGTCTCACCCATTACAAATGGGATAGCTACTGTATCGGTGGTTACTGCGAGTTCGTCTACCTTCCCCAACATCCTATTGACCTCAGACTTCCTGAGCGGAACAGGGTCTCCCCCTTTGGTCTCGCCCAAAAATCCGATCACATTGGTAATGGAGCGAATCACGTGGATCATTTCACCTGTCAGGTGCGCCTTAACCATTATGTAACCCGGGTAATACACCCGCTCTTTATTTATTTTCTTTCCCTTGCGAATTTGAATCACCTTCTCCGTAGGGACAAGAACTTCCTCGAGGTTATCACCAAAACCATGGCGTTCCACCTCACTCTCAATATACCCTTTGATCTTGTTCTCCTGACCGCTTACAGCTCTGACTACATACCACTTACGCTCCAATTCTCCTGCCATTGCCGTTTATCCTATTAAAGCGTTAAAATAAAATTGAATAAGCTTAGCGAAGAGCGAATCAACTCCCCATGTTGCCAGGGCAAAAAGGATCGAAAAAACAGCCACGATTACCATCAGGTTTGAAGCCTCCGCCCGGGAAGGCAGTGTTACGTGATTTTTCAGTTCCTCGTATGATTCCTTGATATACGTTACCATGTTTCTCGCTATTAGTCCGGGTCGAAGCACCTCAATGGCGACATTTTCTTTCCCGAAATTCCTTGCATTATAAGCTTAGCACGGGAGGAGAGGCTCGAACTCCCGACACCTGGTTTTGGAGACCAGTGCTCTACCAACTGAGCTACACCCGTATTTACAGTGAAAGGGTGC
>NZ_JBAVZJ010000217.1:0-6214 GCF_049588695.1 Robiginitalea sp. | reverse complement strand
GTTTTTATATCGGCCCTGAACAAAGAAAACCTCGATGAATTCCGCAAGACTGTTTACCGGGAGGTGCGCAAGATTCACATCAACAGGTTTCCATACAATAACTTCCTGTATCCCGAGAAGTTGGATGCGTATTCAGGGGGAGAATAGGATGTTCAGGCCGGGGAACCGACCTTAGAAATCATAGGTCAGTCCAAAGAGCCAATAGGACTGTAGGTCGTTGTCGATATTGTCAAAAGTAGCACCGGTATTTCCAAGGGTATTGATTTCGTAATTCAGGGCTTCCTGTTTGTTGTCGCGAAGTCCGAATTCAAATCCCAACCCGATGTCCTTCCAGACCTTGTAGCCAAAATTATTGGTCCAGGTCCAGTTGGAAAGGTTGCTGTCTTTGTAACTGATAAAGGATGAAAACTGGGATTTCCAGTTGAATTTCCCGATGGATTTACTGTAATTGGCCAGCAATTTTGCCCCGAAAGAGGAGTCGAAAATAGTGTCATCCTTACTGAAGACGAAATTGTAGTTGGCAGGGTGTGCCACGATGATAAGCCCGTCTATAGGTTTCCAGGTAATACCAACCCCTAAATCAAGGTAACCGGGATCATTGAAATTGCTCAGGAATGTAGAGCGGTACTCCATTAAGGTGGATGCCGCCAGCTTGGGGGTCAGGTTGTACCCAAAAAGGGAGGTGATATTAAATACGTCGTTGGATTGCCTGAATCCTTCATCGTCATTGGGATCATCCTTGTCGTCAAATTTGATCCATCCGACGTTGAGTTGAGCATTGTTATACCAAAAGTATTTATCGCGATCCAGTTTGGCATAGGGATTAATCGTAATCCCAATCCGCCCGGCATCGTTATTCGGTGATTGTTGTGCATACCAGTTGTTAAAACCGGAAAGGCTGGCACCAATTGTTCCAAATGCTCCAAATTTCCAACCGGGGAAGGCATCAATTTGGGATTCCAGGTCCCCAATCCGGTCTTCGATGGCACTCACGGAATCTTCTTTGATCTTCTTGGCCGCTTTGAGTTCCTCCAGGGTCTGACCATAAGTGGATACTCCGGCTACAAGAAATGCGAATAGGAATACGAGTTTTTTCATGTGTGCTAGTGATTAAGAACGGCTGCAAAGATAGGTGAAAAGGTCGAATTTGTTTTAAATTCAGGATTTTCTAAATAATGGAACCGAAGAACAGGCCTCACCAAACAATACGGATTTAGCCACTTGCTGAATTTTCTGTATCGCCCACACATAAGCAGAAGCAGGTACCGGCAGGTTGGTGCACCCTTTGATAATAACAGGTCGGTCCTTAAGGGAATCGAGATCCAGGGAGTTTAGGGCTTCCCGGAAGAGCACGGTCTCCAGAACTTCAGGTGTACCGACAACCGTATCCCGGGCAATGCCTTCAAGATACTTCCCCGTGAGCATATAGGCCCAAACGGGAACAATGGCATCGGTACTGCAATGTATTGCGACATACCCGTCTCTATAAACCTCCCATTGATGTTGTTCCAGCGCCTCCCTGAAATGGGCCTCCCTTAAGATAAGGCCTTCATCGAGCCATTGACTCAGGTCAATCTCGAAGCGATCTCCTTTTGGATAGAAATCCTCGAGGTCGAGAGTGATTAATTTGCTTTTGGCAACGCGGTTGACGATTTCTTTCTCCATCGGATCTTGGGCATCAGAGCATACCGAGTTCGAGTTTCGCCTCTTCACTCATTAATTCCTGCGTCCAGGGGGGATCAAAAGTGATTTCAACCTCGGCGTCTTTGACGGCATCCAGGGATTTGACTTTTTCCTCTACCTCCACCGGAAGCGTTTCTGCCACAGGGCAGTTGGGGGAGGTAAGGGTCATCAGGATACGAACCTCCAGGTCTTCGTTCACAAAGACGTCGTAGATCAGCCCCAGTTCATAAATGTCTACAGGTATTTCCGGATCGTAAATGGTTTTCAGCACCCTGACGATTTTTTCGCCGAGTTCCTGGGTGTCTATATGGGCTTCTGTTTCCATGGTTTCCTTTTAGGGGTTAGGCCTCTCAGCTCTTTAATTGGGTCTGGTAGGCGAGGGCGTAGAGCTTCAGCTGCTTGATCATACTTACAAGCCCGTTCGCCCGGGTGGGTGAAAGATGGTCTTTCAGCCCAATCTTATCGATAAAGTCTGTTTTTGCTTCCAAAATATCTGCCGGACTCTGATTGCTAAAAGCCCGAATCAGAATTCCGATAATGCCTTTGGTAATAATGGCATCGCTGTCTGCGGTAAAAACCACTTTCCCGTCGTCCATCGCGGCGTGCACCCATACTTTGCTCTGGCAACCTTTAATCAGGTGCTCATCGGTCTTGTACTCCTCAGAAATTTTAGGGAGGGATTTTCCGAGTTCGATCATATATTCATACCGCTGCATCCAATCTTCAAACATGGAAAACTCATCGACAATCTCTTCCTGAATCGCTTCGATCTGCATGGGTAAAATTTTTGTCAAAATTACAACATGAACGGCCCATTTTCAAAGAGATACAGAGATCTCTCCGGGGAAGACCTTTTAAGAAAGCATCCGGGCGGCTTTTTTAACCCCTTCAACCAACCGGTCTACCTCCTCCTTAGTATTATAAAATGCAAAACTCGCCCGAACGGTTCCCGGGATTTGATAAAAATCCATAATGGGCTGAGCACAATGATGTCCGGTACGTACGGCAATTCCCATCTGGTCCAGCAGGGTGCCCACGTCATACGGGTGGATGCCTTCCAGGTTAAAGGAGATCACAGAAGTTTTATATACTCCTTCCCCATAGATTTTCAACCCGGGGATACTGAGTAATTCAGCGGTTGCGTAATGGAGCAATTCTGTTTCATAGGCAGCAATTTCATCCATCCCGATCGCGTTGAGGTAATCCAGGGCTGCACCAAAGGCAATGCCCCCGGATATATTTGGAGTTCCGGCTTCGAATTTATGGGGCAGTCCTGCGTAGGTGGTTTTTTTAAAAGTCACCTCTGAAATCATCTCACCGCCACCCTGGTAGGGAGGAAGTTTTTCGAGCCATTCGGTCTTCCCGTAGAGGGCACCAACTCCTGTAGGGCCGCAAAGTTTGTGGGCTGAGATGGTATAAAAGTCAACATCGAGGGCCTGCATATCTGCCTTTATATGGGGCGCGGCCTGCGCTCCGTCTATAAGTACGGCGGCACCAACTCCATGGGCACGCTCAATAATATCCTCAATAGGGTTTATGGTTCCCAATGCATTGGAAATATGGTTGCAAAAGACCAGTTGGGTGCGCTCTGAAAGTCCTTCGTAAAATGGCTCCAAAACCAATTCCCCTTTTATGTTCATCGGAATGACCCTGAGTTGTGCCCCGGTGCGTTCACACAACATTTGCCAGGGGACAATATTGGAGTGGTGTTCCATGGCGGAGACCCAGATCTCATCTCCGGGTTTCAGGAAAGGCGTAAAGCCGGAGGCGACCATATTGATGCCATGTGTCGTCCCTGAGGTCATGATAATTTCATGACTGTGCAGGGCGTTGAAGTGGTGCTGGATTTTAATACGCGCCTTTTCATACGCGTCGGTCGCTTCCTGGGATAGTGTGTGCACCCCCCTGTGGATATTCGCATTGTAACGCGAATAATAATCGACAATAACGTCGATCACCTGGCGAGGCGTCTGGGAGGTAGCTGCATTGTCCAGGTAAACCAGGGGTTGCCCGTGTACCTTACGGTTTAAAATAGGAAAATCTTCCCTAATTTTCAAGACGTCGAATGTGACTGTTTTCATGATGTTCAAAGATACTGAACCTTTTGTGAAAGGGTTGTGAAGCTTTCCCTAAATCCGGGCAATTCCGGTGCTTTAACTTCCTGTGAATGGTCCTAAAACCGGAACCCAACACCAACCTTTAGCAACCCAAGGGTACGGCTCGGGGAATCCCCTGAAGAAAATATCAGGTCGTACTGTGCCTGCAGAAACCATCGGGAAAAAAAGTCATAACTGAGACCCAGGTTCACGTCAGGTCCTGAGTTGTTGTCTATGCCCTCAATCCGTCCTTCTGAATTGAAAAAAGTCTCGCCTGTACTCCGGTACCAGGTCCAGCCCAATCCACCCCTGAGTTTTAACTTTTCACTAGCGCTTAATGGAAGTTCTGCAAAGATGCGGGGCTGCAGGAAAAAATCCCGGAATTTCAGTTCCTGGACAGGGTCGGTATCGTTGGTGAAAGTAGTGGCAAACCAGATCGCGTCCAGACTTGCTCCCAGTTTAACCTTGTCGAATTCGGCGAACCTATACGCAAGGCCCAGGCCGATAACGCCCTGGTTGGATGCCCCAAAGGACTCCCCGATAGAAATGGGATAGTTCAATTCCGCACTCCAGTTCTTCTCCTGGGCCCGGGATCCAAAGATATAAAATACGATAAGAAGAAAGATGAGGTTTGTCCGCATGCCACTGTAAATTAAAGGGTTATCTATCGAAATGAGTCCTTAGTCAAGACAGTTTCTCCCGAGGGAGGCTCTATACCTCAGAGGTCATAAAAAAACCGCAGGCCTAGAGCTCAAAGCCCAGGCTCACTCCCAGTTTTTTGGCGATTAACTTGTTAATGCGGGTTTTTAACTCCTTGATTCGTACGCTTTCCAGTACGTTGTTGGCAAAGGCATACATCATCAGGGCAGACGCTTCTTTTTTGGGGATTCCCCTGGCCTGAAGATAGAACAATGCATCCCTGTCCAGCTGGCCAATGGTACATCCGTGTGAACAACGCACGTCATCTGCAAAAATCTCGAGTTGGGGCTTGGTGTTGATACTGGCCTTATCACTGATCAACAAGTTGTTGTTCTGTTGAAAGGCATTGGTTTTCTGGGCAATCTTATCTACGATAATCTTACCGTTAAAGACTCCGGTGGAACGCTGGCCAAAAATGCCTTTATAATCCTGATGGCTTTCGCAATTCGGCTGCTGATGGTGTACCAGGGTGTGGTGGTCCACGTGCTGTTTTTCTCCCAGGAGGGTTACCCCTTTAAGGGTTGAATCAATATGTTCCCCATCCTGGTAGAAGTTCAGGTTGTTACGGGTGAGTTTCCCACCGAAAGAGAAGGTATGAACACTTACATGGCTTTTTCCTTTCTGGTCGATATAGGTATTGTCAATCAGGCTGGCGGATTCACGGTCGTTCTGAACCTTATAATAATCTATAATGGCATCTTTGCCCGCAAAAATCTCTGTTACAGAATTTGTCAGGACTTCGTTATCTGTAACGCTCTGATGCCTTTCGATGACCTGTATCTCCGCGTTTTCCTCAGCGATTATAAGGTTTCGGGGTTGCAGCATCTGTGCGGTCTCGCTCCCAGTTGAAAAATGGAGGATTTCTATCGGTTTTCTCGGCGCTTTGTTCTTGGGCACGTAGATAAAGGCACCCTCTTTGGCAAAGGCTGTGTTGAGGGAAACCAGGGAGTCCTCCCGGGAAGCCACTTTGTTAAAGTAGACATCGATGATCGGTTTGTACATCGGTTTTGTCAGGGCGGCACTCATCAGGCAGATATCAACCCCATCATGGGTGGTTTCTGAGAGGTATGAACTGTATACCCCGTCGATAAAGACGATCTTGTAGGTGTCAATTTCGTGAAGGAAAAACTTCTTAACATCCCTGTATTCCAGGGCGTTATCCTGTTTAGGAAACAAGCTGAAATCTACCTTTTGCAGGCGCTCCAAAGAAGTGTATTTCCAGGCCTCCGATTTGCGGCTGGGAAATCCCTTGGCTTCAAAATTCTTCAGGGCTTCTGACCGAATTTCATGGACGGGATCCGCGAGGTCTACTTCGTTTTCAAAGGCCATAAAGGAGGCGATAAGCTTTTCTTTTAATTCCATTTTCCTGATGTTTAGGGGGAGGATTAGACTACAAGGGGCCTTACAGTACAGCTTCCTGTTTGATCCAGTCGTACCCTTTTTCTTCCAGTTCGAGGGCGAGTTCCTTTGTGCCGGACTTTACAATTTTCCCATCGTGAATCACGTGTACAAAATCGGGGACGATGTAATCCAGCAGGCGCTGATAGTGGGTGATGACGACAACAGCATTGTCTTTATTGCGAAGTTTGTTAACTCCATTTGCGACGATCCGCAGGGCATCAATATCGAGTCCGGAATCTGTTTCATCGAGCACAGCCAGGCGGGGTTCCAACATAGCCATTTGAAAAATCTCATTTCGTTTTTTCTCTCCCCCTGAAAAACCTTCGTTATGAGAC
>NZ_JBAVZJ010000216.1:0-4206 GCF_049588695.1 Robiginitalea sp. | reverse complement strand
CCAATATACCCTTCTTTGAAGGGAACATATAACCGATAGAAGTACTGCACGGTGAACTTATCCCAAATTAGAAATGAATATTTTTCAAATCATAATTCCCGTAGGATTTCAGTTTGTTTAATCCTGCAATGTGAAGAATACTATATTAATCAGTCCCAACAAAATTGGCCCTTCCAAAAAATCTTCGATTTATGAAGTTATTGAGATTAGAACCAAACCGATAATTAAATCCAAATCTGGTATCGATGATATAAGCTGAGGGTAGGGTTACCCTCCCGCTCAAAATATCCTGTTCGGTGAAGTTTCCGGAGGCCAGGTAAATCTGGTCCTTTACATAGTTGACTTCTGCCCTTACATAAAAAGATAAATTCCCAGTGACACGGACATCTGCTCTGATATTCAAACCTGTGGACCAGGAACTAAAATCATCCAGATAATTCCTCAGGCGATATCCCACCTCAAGGGTTCCCCAACGTTTATTTAATCCCAGGCTAGTTCTCAAACTATGGAGGACCCTGGTCTCCTTAAGAACACCGCTAATCGTTTCCTCGACATATTGATTATTCCTGAGTTCAATCCCATAGTTCATTCTTAGAAATCTGGTATTCTGCACAGCTTCCGGAAAAAAATTGTACTCTACCGCCGGTCTGAAGCTGGTCTGAAACTGATAATTAAGTCGGGTGTTCTGACGCCCTGCAATATCATAACCATAAGACCATTGGGGTGAAATAGACTTCACAAGCTGATGATTAAATCCAAATTCTGACACATCAAAATTATTTGTAACTTCATCGATGATCTGGTTACCCTCTCCATCAAGAACCGGATCACCATTGTCATCAACTCTTGGTACCTTTTGAATCGTTTTTCTCAGCCTTTCATCTATCCTCCCGGATAGGGATATTTTCCATTTATCCGTTATACGATTAATATTGATGTCTCCACCAATATTGATGTCACTGCTCAATTCCTCAATTTCAATGTTAGCATCACTACCCACATTAAAAACCCAATAATTCCACGGATCGATAGTTTCCTGAATTGAATCTTCTAAAATGGCGGTGTCAGTTTTCATATTGATTTCAATCTCCTCCCCAGCTTTGGTTTTCGCAACATACGGAGCTAATCCCAATTTGATATACCGGGTTAGTTTTTTCCGCACTTCAAAGTCGGTGTCAAGCTGTTTATTATTTACATAGAGCGTATCTGATCTTCCTGCATGAATGTTTTGCTGACCAATAAAAATCAGTTGATATTGTCTTCCACCTCCACCGGATCTGTTTCTGTTAATCAGCAGAAAGACATCAGCCTTTTTATTATCCCTGTAGAAGTCTACGGCTGTAATTTCCGTTCTAATAAAATCTAAATCACAGCCCCCATCCCACTGTTCACAACCATCGATGAACACCCCGAGTTTATTGGGAGGGTTGTAATTATCACTTAATGTTTGACTGATTGCAGGAGGATGAAGGGAAAGAAATGCCAGAATCAATAAAAGTGGTATTATTCTCATGTGATTAGAGTTAATTCAAGTGGATAGTACGCTTAAGCACTATATTAGCAGAGAGTTGTGAACGCTAAAATTGCGTTTTACCGTTATTGTTTGAAAAGAAGTGAATACTTTATATGAGAAAGCATAGCCCATGGTTGTCGATTTTTTGCCAACGACAAATGTAAGCATAAGCGTTTTCTCTTTGGCATATTAGCAGAATAGGACCTCACGGGTTAAATATGATATTGATCATATATGATGCAGGTCATACAAGGGAGGCTTATTAGTTTGTAGATTAGGAAGAAATCCGACCGCTGTCATTTTTCCTTCTGAGTACCCCAATAAAATGCTTTACTTTAGAGGGATAGATGAATAATCGGTCAACGATCCACTTAAGCCTTAATTATGAAAAGAGCACTAACCTTTCTGGTATTCTGTTGCGTTTGGACCTCCTATGCGCAAACTACAGGCGATAAGAATCCGATACTAACCGATAATTTTATTATCGAACCGGGTTTATTTTTCCCATCCGAGAATGTCGATTTATCTGTGCAGGGTTCAACAGAATTTGAAATGGATGAAATAGAAGATATTGATGTTGATGAGACTCTGGGGCTTTCAGGTGTGCAAACCACCTTTAACCTGCATTTCAAGTGGAGGTTTTCCAAATCTAACTTGTGGTACGCAAGTGGCGAATATTTCAGGCTTTCAACCAAAAAATCGGTAACTCTTGATGAGGAAATCGAGTGGGAAGGGGTGGTATATCCGGTTGGAGGCGAGGCGAATCTCGGATATAGCCTTTCACTTTACAGGGTTTTCTTTGGAAGAGTAATAAGCAGGGGTCAGAAACATGAACTCGGCGCCGGACTGGGGATTCATGGCCTGAACACCAAGGGATTTATAGAGGGTGATGCTTTTATCGATGATCAGGAAGCGGGCTTTGAAAGAAGTGAGGCAAGAGTATTTCTCCCACTGCCTAATATCGGCGCTTCGTATACCTGGGCTCCAACCGTCAAATGGGCCTTTATGGCCAGGGTGGACTGGTTTGGCATTAAGATCGATAATATTTCCGGAGGTTTATGGAATGTCAGCCCCGTGGTAACCTACCTATTTACCAGGAATTTTGGGGTCAGTGCAAGTTATCAGTTTATAAACTTCAGTGCCGACGTGGACCAGGATACTTGGAAAGGTGGTTTTGACCTTGGTTTTGGAGGCCCATCCGTACGACTGGTAGTACATTTTTAATTACCTCTATAAATTGAATTTTCTCAGGCGTTTCAGTAAGAAGTCATAGGAACAGGCGGTGCCCAATCGGTTTTGTTGCTAGAGTACTTCCACCGGACTTTCCCCCAAGGCGAAAAAGGACTCAAACTTATTTTTCTGAACAATTCGCTCTTTGATTTCCCGGATGCTTAGATAATTCAATTCTCCGTTGTCGATCAGTTTATTAAGTATGGGATTTGCCCTTCGGGTATCCAATTTATGGGAAACGAAGAGTCACGGCGGATACGGCATTGAGGCTTGCCAAGTATTTCGGAAATTCCGCGAAATTCTGGTTAGGCTTACAAGACGATTACGATATCGAAGAAGAACGTCACAATTTAGAGCAGGATCTCAACGCAATTGAAAAGCATAACGAAAAGGACGTTGCTTAACAGCGGGTATAGCTCATGCCACCGCTATTCCTCAAATTTCATTTCCACTTAAATCAAATAAATTTATTGGTATTTTACTCTTGGCGGGGAGGTGGTATGAAGCCATATCCGAAGACGTTAGATAAAATAAGAACTAAGACTGTATAGTCAATAATAGGTCGGTAAAGTAATGAGTTCCTACAATGCTTAACCTTCCAACCTACCAGGGTTCTTGAATTATGTAGCATAACGAGATAAGAAGGCCAGGACTAGTGGTCAAGCGTTCTGAAATACTCCAGTATCGTTCTGGCTTCCTCTGCAGTTACTTGTTGATTCGTCATCAATTGTCCATTAAACTCAATAAAAAGGGCTTTGGCCAGAGAATCTTTTTGCAGCATTTCTTCCGGATTTATAATCATATTCATAACCCACTCTGGTGTTCTTCTTTCCAGAATCCCATTAGGGGGTGGCCCGATAAAAGTCGACCCAACTTTATGGCATGCCCTGCACTTTTGATCGTACAGTGCTCTTCCTCTCTCAGCCATTTCTGCATTAATTTCTTCACTAATTACTACTGAATCAATTGGTCCAACGCCTTTATTTTCTAAATTTATGGATTTAGAAGCCTGCAACTTTTCCGATGTTTCTTTCTTTGCAAAAGAAAACTTCCCTTTAACTTGTTTTTGTTTACACTGAAAAGTGATAAAAGAGAGCAGGACTAATATTAAAACCCGGTGTTTCATCTAAATAATTAAATGGAAAAGATGAAGAATTATCTTTTGATTACCCTTGTCATTTTAATGTGTAATTGCAGCACTGACCGCCAATGGACATATCTGTTCAATGGAGAAGACCTTGAGGGCTGGCACATATACCTTAAAGGTAAAGAAAACTTCAATGGCTGGTACGTTTCTGATGGGGTGTTAGTATTCGACCCTTCCAATAGAACAGAAGCCACGAACGCTGATCTGGTAACCGATCAACAATTCTCCAGTTTTGAATTGGAGCTCGAATGGATGATTTCTGAAAAGGGCAACTCTGGTATTTTTTGGGGTGTAATTGAAGATGAGCAGTATAAAC
>NZ_JBAVZJ010000215.1:0-8466 GCF_049588695.1 Robiginitalea sp. | reverse complement strand
ACGTATCGGCATCCTTTCGGTCCCTGAGTTTTCGACCTTCCATAAATGAGCGCGACTTCCTGCTTTTCGATTGCTTCTTATTGTAAAAAGAAATTGCAAAATACACCAGCACCAACCCGCCGAATATGTAGAATACTTCATTTCCCATGACCTTCAAAAATAGGAGTTTATGTTCGTATTTTAAAATGCTGCTTTGCCTGTTCTTTTCTGAAAAAAAGCAGGCCTTCCCTGTAGCTCTCTACCACTACCCGAACGGAAGGATGCAGGCTGATTTGCTCCCACAGGGCATATGTAGAAGCGGAACCTCTTAAATTGCCCAGGTATACGATGCTGTCATTGTGCCATTGCCCGGGGTCGCTGAGGATTTCTCCCACTTCATGTGAGGGTTTATCAAAAACAAGGAGATCAAAGGGAGGCCCCTGTAGGGTGGAATCCACCTCCAGGTTCCCCCGGATTCCGGAATTCCCGGGCAGGTTGGAAACCCACCAAATGCGCTTTGGGTTGAAATGTACCCTGGCGGCTCTGAGTAGCCTTTGCCTTGAAACCCCCTGTTTTAACGCCTTGGTGTATACGGCCCGATCCAGGAATTCGTATATAAACGGGGAGTGAACCCCATGCTTGTTTTTGGCCTGAAACCAGAAGAGTACTTTGTTAAAAATCCCGGACATTAGGCATCATACTTGGGGTTAAATGTTTTCAATCCTCCATTTCAATTGATGAAAGCTCGAACCATCGCTCCGTTTTTGCCTCCAGTGCACTGAGCACTGAGGCGAATTCCCTGGATGCCTTATCGAGTTCCTCACCCGGGAGCTCTGGTGTCATCATCCGCGTTTCGAGTTCGGACTTTTGTTTTTCGAGTTGATTGATGTCCTTTTCCAGGGCATTGATTTCACGTTGTTGCGTATAACTGAGCTTCCCTTTTCTCGGCGACGTTGATTTTTTTGAAGGTTCCTCTTTTTCAGCCTCAGGTTTTTGCACGGTTTCAGATTGCTGACGAAATTCCCGCATATCTGAGTAGTTTCCGGGGAAATCTGTAATTGTACCTGCCCCATCGAACAGGAAGAGGTGATCGGTGATTTTGTCCATAAAGTACCGGTCGTGGGAGACGATCAGCAAGGTGCCGGGATAATCCAGGAGGAAGTTTTCCAGGACATTTAATGTGATGATGTCCAGATCATTCGTAGGTTCATCAAGGATGAGGAAATTGGGGTTTTGGATCAGTACGGTACATAAAAAAAGCCTTTTTCGCTCCCCTCCGCTCAACTTCTCCGTAAAATCATACTGTTGTTTCCGATCGAAGAGGAACCGCTCCAACAACTGCTGTGCACTGAGTTCGCGTCCTTTTTTCAAAGGGATATAATCCCCGAATTCCCGGATCACATCTATGACCCGTTGCCCGGGTTGCACCTGAAGTCCTTCCTGGGTATAGTACCCCATTTTGAGGGTTTCGCCCCGGACTACTTTACCGGTATCCGGAGGGATATTGCCACATACAATCTCCAGAAAAGTCGATTTTCCACTGCCGTTGGACCCGACCAGGCCCACGCGTTCACCCCGTTTGAAATTGTGGCTGAAATTCTCAAAAAGGAGCCGCTCCCCATACTTTTTTGAAATATTATGGAGTTCCAGGACTTTAGTGCCCAGGCGTTCCATCTGGATCTCGAGTTCCACTTCGTGAATTTTGCGTCTTTCCGAAGCCCGGTCCTTGAGGGCGTCGAAATCGGCAATCCGCGCTTTTGATTTGGTTGTCCGTGCCTTGGGCTGGCGGCGCATCCATTGTAATTCCTTTTTGAAAAGGGCTTTGGTCTTCTGCAGATTTACCGCCTGAAAGGCCTCCCGGGACTCTTTTTCCTGAAGGTAATAGGCGTAATTGCCCTTATAGTTGTGAAGCACCCCTTCATCAAGTTCCAGGATATGATTACACACCCGGTCCAGAAAATACCTGTCATGGGTGACCATAAACAGGGTGCCGACATTGTCTTTAAAATAAGCTTCCAGCCATTCGATCATCCCCAGATCCAGATGGTTGGTGGGTTCGTCCAGAATCAGGACATCCGGCGTATCCAACAAAATATGCGCAAGGGCCAGCCTTCTGCGTTGGCCTCCCGACAAACTTCCCACCCGCACTGCAGTATCGTCTAGTCCGAGTTTAGAAAGAATTTGTTTGTATCGGGTTTCAAGGTCCCAGGCATTGGCCTGTTCCATGGCTTCAAAAGCGCGCTGGTAGGCTTTCTGGTCTTCCGGGTTTTCCAGGGCTTTTTCGTACTCGGCTATAATTTCAACCAGGGTGTTGCCGGAAGCAAAAAGGGTTTCGTAGACTGTCAGGGCCGGATCCAGGTAAGGCTCTTGTTCGAGATATCCTATTTTCAGACCCTTCCGCGTGGTTACCTCCCCGCTGTCGGCATTGTGTTTGCCGGCGAGAATGTCGAGGAGGGTGCTTTTTCCAGTCCCGTTTCGCGCGACAAGGGCAATTTTTTGACCCTGATTAATACCGAATGTAAGATCGGAGAACAACACCCGCTCTCCGAAGGATTTGGTGAGATTTTCAGCACTGAGTAGGTTCAAAGTGAGAATTTTTCCATGTGAATCAAAAATATATAGCGAAGCATCAGGGCACACCATAATGGAACGACTACGGGTGAAAACACCTGCACTCCGGTAAGCCAAAGCCCTGCGCAAAGACCCAGGAATACTAAAAGCAATACCAAATATTTGCGAATGCCTGGCTTTCCTTTGGGCCGTGAGAATACACCAAAGGCCAAAAACAAATTTACCGGGAAGGCCCACAATAGGTTGGCATTCCAGGCCGTCGCTGTATGGTCCGTAAAAAACCAGAGAAACAACAGGAGCCAACCGGCGGCCCCGCTGGCGAAAAAGAGTAAGAAATCAAGTACGCTGCTGCGCGTTTGGTTTCGATAGTCTATCCAGGTAATTGCAAGGGTTAATCCCAAAACCAAAAGCATCCAAAAGAGGGGGGTGGCTGTAAAAACAGCATCGGATTTTGGACTCTTCAAATCGAGAATTGGTCGTTTTCGCCCTCCAAGGGCATGGTCCTCTAAGGAGGCGTTATCAACTTGTTGCTCCACGTATTTCGGGAGGAATGAGAATTCACTTCCTGCTGCGTTGCGATCGATTACTGCACCCAGGGCGAGGTCTATCCCGAAACTGGACCATGAGTTCCAGTATAAATTCTCATGAATCAGATACCTGAAGCTTCGGGCCTCCCTGAGATGTTCATAGGAATACTCCAGGGAAGGACCGAGGACCCTGCTGAGGACTTCCGGAATCTTGGTGGCACAATTCTCAAAGAGAAAGTCGTATTTGTAAAACCTGTTTTCGGGTTGGTTGTTTTCCTCCAAATAGTCTAAAAGTGCCTTGGTTTCACTTTCTGAAAGGTTCAGAAGTTGTTCCCGCACGTACCGGTTTTCGAGTTGATAGGTGTACAGGAAGTTCTCGAAGCGCTGTTTGGAAAGGGCGTACGGAAGTTTGCCCCTTACGAATTTTACATAGAAGTTAGGGGTGTCAAAATCAAAGGTACCGTAGTTGTATACCCAGTCGATACCCAGGGAGGGGTCCCTGAACCTAAATGCACTATGGCCAAAAGTCGAGTATAATTCGGTGCCCGGGCCACAAGTGATTACGCTAAACTGGGCTCCCGGACTGGCCGTTACGGGCTGTGCCCGTGAAATGGAAATGGACAACAGGCAAGTCAGTAAAAAAAGCAGGGAGGGTCCTTTCATTGTTGGCAGGGATTCTCATCCAGGGTTTGGATCAAAGTTCCGAATAATTTATATACCTGCAACCCCCTGTCCGGGCGTTGGCAAAAATTGGATAAATTCGGGATAGCGCGGTTTAAGTGATTTATACTATTTTTACGTCAACCGACCTGGAATTATGAAGCATCTTCCGAATCTCATTACGCTCTTAAATGTGCTTTTTGGCTCTATTGCCGCAGTTTTCGCGGTATTGAACCGCTTGGAATGGGCAGCTGTATTTTTTATACTCGGGGTACTTTGTGATTTTGCCGATGGGTTACTGGCCCGAAAAATGGATGTGCAGTCCGAACTGGGTATTCAACTCGATTCCCTGGCTGATATGATCACCAGTGGCCTGGTTCCGGGGCTTGTCATGTGCCAGTTGCTGGCGATGTCTGTAAATGCCGGGTGGAATGCCGATAGCTTTTTTGCGGAAGCCCTGGATAGCGACGGTTGGTGGGGTGCCTGGTTTCCTTTTGTCGGTCTACTGATTACCATGTCTACGGCCCTGCGGCTTGCCCGTTTCAACCTGGACGAGAACCAGGTCAACTCATTTGTTGGGTTACCCTCCCCGGCCAATGCACTCCTGATTCTTTCACTTCCTCTAATCCTGATGTACAATGGAAGTGAGTTTACCAATACCCTGATACTGAATCCACTCTTTTTATTCGGCCTGACAATTTTGAGTGCCTACCTGTTAAACGCCCCGCTCCGATTATTTGCACTGAAATTCGACAATTACAGTTTTAAGGACAATAGTATCAAATACATCTTCCTGATAATCAGCCTGGTTTTGGTGCTTACCCTGCAGTTTCTGGCGATCCCTTTGATCGTAATCGCTTATGTATTATTCTCATTGATGGATTCGAAGACTTCCGATACCCCGCTAAGGGACTAAAAGGAAAGTTTCTTTTTGCGAAGTTCAAAATTCTGTCCTAGGTATACTTTGCGAACCATTTCGTCTTCGGCCAGGTCTTCCGGAATACCCGATTTGAGGATGCCCCCCTCGAACATAAGATACGACCGTTCCGTAATGGCCAGGGTTTCCTGCACATTGTGATCCGTGATCAGGATTCCAATGTTTTTGTTCTTTAGCTGGGCCACAATCCGTTGTATGTCTTCAACGGCCACAGGGTCTACCCCGGCGAAAGGCTCATCGAGAAGGATAAAGGAAGGATCGGTGGCCAGTGCTCTGGCAATTTCAGTCCGGCGCCTTTCTCCACCCGATAAGAGATCACCCCGGTTCTTGCGGATATGGCCGATCCCAAATTCTTCCAAAAGATTTTCCAGGCGTTCGAGCTGCTCTTTTTTACTGAGTTTGGTAAGTTGTAAAACGCTCAGGATATTGTCCTCTACACTTAATTTCCTGAAAACAGAAGCCTCCTGGGCGAGGTATCCAATCCCGTATTGAGCTCTTTTGTACATCGGGAAATTGGTGATTTCTGTCTCATCCAGGTAAATATTTCCGCCGTTGGGTTTTATCAGGCCGACAATCATATAGAATGATGTCGTTTTTCCGGCCCCGTTTGGGCCCAGCAAGCCTACGATTTCACCCTGGTTTACCTCCAGGGAAATCCCCTTGACCACTTTCCGGCCCCGGTAAGACTTCATGATATTTACGGCTCTGAGCTGCATCTTCAGTGGGTTAAAACTACTTCTTTTTACCCCCGGTAAAAAAGAATTTGAGAATATTTAACGGTGGAGCGGGGTCCTTTACTTCCTCTTTCGACGTCTTTCCGCCTCCATTTTTTCTTTTCTGGCCTGGTTTTTCAAAACCCTCCCCGATATAAAAATGCTTATCTGGTAGAGGATCAGTACGGGTACGGCAACAATGATCTGGCTCGCTACGTCCGGAGGTGTAATTATGGCTGACAGGATCAGTACCAGTACCATCGCTATTTTTCGATATTTGGTCAGAACCTCCGGCGTGACCAGGCCTACTTTGGTGAGGAAATAGATGATAATGGGCAATTCAAACATAATACCACAGGCAATTACAGAAGCCCGGACCGTCGAGATAAATGACGAGATGTCGATTTCGTTGAGTACTTCTTTACTGACCTGATAGGTGCCCAGAAAGTTTATGGAAAGGGGTGCTACTACATAATACCCAAAAAGTACGCCCATAAAAAACAGCAGGGAGGCAATAAGTATAAACCCCCTGGAATTCTTACGTTCATTTTCGTAGAGCCCCGGACTGATAAACTTCCACATCTCATAGAGCAGATAGGGGAAACCAATTATAAACCCAGCCCAGATCGAAGTCCAGATATGGGCTGAAAACTGCCCTGCCATCGTCCGGTTCTGAATGGTAAATGGAAGGGAGTCTGCACAAAAGGCCGATTCAAGACCCATACGCGTTGCGATATCGCAGAATAACCTGTAGGTGGGAAAACTCATTTTCTTGGGCCCGAAAATGACGGTATCGAAAATGAAGTCTTTCATCAGGAATGCGACCATCCCTATCAATACAATCGCCACGGTCGAACGGATCAGATGCCACCGCAGGACCTCCAGATGATCCAGGAAGGACATCTCATTGGGATTCTTTCGCGCTTCAGCCATCAGATGATACCTTCCTTAATGAGGTTGTGAATATGGACAACGCCCTGATATTGACCGTCATTAACCGCCAGTAATTGTGAAATATCATTGTCCTGCATTCTTTTCAGGGCTTTGATGGCCAGGACATTTGTTCCTATAGTTTTTGGATTGGCACTCATGATATCCCGGGCCATGAGCCCACTAATATTGTCGTATTTATTGAGCATCCTGCGAATGTCCCCATCTGTAATAATCCCAATGAGTTTTCCATTGTCGAGCACAGCCGTAACCCCGAGCATTTTTTCAGAAATCTCCACAATAGCATCTTTTACGGGGGTATCCGCAGAAACCTGTGGCATCAGATTCTGCCCGGTGATGTCCCCTACGGTCAGGTAGAGTTTTTTTCCGAGTGTTCCACCGGGGTGGTATTTTGCAAAATCCCGACTGCTGAACCCTCTTAACTTTAAAAGGCAAATGGCCAGGGCATCGCCCATGACCAATTGTGCCGTGGTGCTGGTTGTGGGGGCCAGATTATTCGGACAGGCCTCTTTTTCAACAAAGGTATTTAGTACGAAATTGGCTTTCTCAGCCAGGAAAGAGTCCGTATTCCCCGTCATACCGATCAGGGTATTGGTTCCCCGCTGAATGAGGGGTACGAGCATTTTTATCTCAGGCGTGTTCCCGCTTTTTGAGATACAGATCACGACATCGTTTTTCTGGATTGTTCCAAGGTCCCCATGTATGGCATCTGCGGCATGCATAAAAATAGCCGGAGTACCCGTGGAATTCATGGTAGCGACGATCTTTGAGGCGATGATCGCACTCTTGCCAATCCCGCTGATCACTACCCGTCCTTCTGACTGAAGAATGCAGGAAACGGTTTCTGCAAAATCTGCATCGATCAGGGAACTCAGGTTTCCAATGGCAGCAGCCTCAGAGTCAATAGTCTTGCGTGCTATATTCAGTATCGCTTTCTGATCCTTCAAGGTTTCTTTAAAATTAAAAATGAACCCCCGGTTTCCTTAAAATAGGCTTAAAAAAGATGGTCATCTCAAAGAATATGCTATCTTTAAGAAACAAAATTACACAAACTTATTTGAAAGAATTCCAATCTTTTCCCTTTTCCCGACAGGGCTTTGTTTTTCTTCCAGAAGCCCGCACCAAACCGGGGGAGATACCCTGAATAATCTTTGGGGAATGTGCAGAACTGGTGAAGCATGATTAAACGAGATATTGATTTAAAGGGGTCCCTAAAAAAGTTTTTTGGGTTTTCACAATTCAAAGGCCTTCAGGAGGAAGTTATTAAAACCCTCCTCGAGGGCAGGAATACTTTTGTAATCATGCCTACCGGAGGCGGAAAGTCACTTTGTTACCAGCTTCCTGCCCTGATTGAGGAGGGAACTGCCATCGTGGTATCCCCCCTGATTGCACTTATGAAAAATCAGGTAGATGCCATCCGCGGCGTGTCAAATGAGGAGGGGGTAGCACATGTATTGAACAGTTCCCTGACTAAAAACGAAATAAAACGGGTAAAGGATGATATTAAAAGCGGGATAACCAAGCTGCTCTATGTCGCCCCGGAATCCCTGACCAAAGCCGAGTATATTGAATTTCTCAAAGGGGTCAAGCTCTCCTTTGTGGCTATAGATGAAGCCCATTGTATCTCAGAATGGGGGCATGATTTCAGACCCGAATACCGCAACCTCCGTTCGATTATCGAACGCCTGGGGGAAGACATTCCCATTATTGCCCTTACGGCAACGGCAACCCCGAAGGTGCAGGAGGATATCCTAAAGAATCTTGGAATTACGGATGCACGGGTTTTTAAGGCTTCCTTCAATCGTCCGAACCTCTTTTATGAAGTGCGTTTGAAAACCAAGAATGTAGATGCCGATATCATCCGGTTCGTTAAAAAGAATGTGGGCAAATCGGGAATCATTTATTGCCTGAGCCGCAAGAAAGTGGAAGGCCTTGCTCAGGTGCTGCAGGTTAATGGAATCTCTGCAGTTCCCTACCACGCTGGGTTTGATGCTAAGACGCGCTCCAGGTATCAGGACATGTTCCTGATGGAAGATGTGGACGTCGTAGTGGCTACTATAGCCTTTGGTATGGGTATCGATAAGCCGGATGTACGGTATGTTATCCATCACGATATTCCGAAAAGTAT
>NZ_JBAVZJ010000214.1:0-3034 GCF_049588695.1 Robiginitalea sp. | reverse complement strand
TTCCGGTACTCCGCACTCGCTCCTATCTGAAAAAACCACAATTGCCCTATATGAGGCTGCCCGGATTTCAGAAGGTGGGGCGAACAGACCTTGTTGTCTTTAGCTGGCCTGCAGATACAGTAAGGCAGTTTTTCAAAGCAGAGGCTGGGGTTAAAAAACCTATCGATAAAAAATCGAATTACGTAAAGCGATGTGTAGGCGTTCCCGGCGACTCCCTGGAGGTGCGAAACGGTTATGTTTTTATCAATGGAAAACAACTGGAACTGCCCGGGCGGGCCCGGCCGATGTACGATTATCGCGTCTACGGCCAAAAAGGAATCTCCGCCAGGGTCCTGGATCAGGCCGGTGTTTCGGATTTCACCCGTACTTATGTGACTGCCCCACTGAATCGCGCCCAATTTGAAATTCTGAGTACCGCCAACCTTATGGGAGCCCAATCGAGGGAAGACGGGCAAATTGAATTGCTGACAGGCCCGAAAGGACTTTCCGTAGAAATCATCCGCAAAGCCGGGATCTCCTCCATTAAAGAGGTGACCCCACGGGTACGGGTGACGACAATGACTACAGAGATGGTCGGTGCTCTTGAGAAGTTGTCCTCCGTAGATTCCGTAGTGCGCATCGTAGATAGCCGGGGTGAGGCAGGATATAATATTTTTCCACAAGATCCCCGCTATCCCTGGAACTACGACCAATTGGGCCCTGTTTACATTCCGGCGAAGGGCGATAAAGTCGAATTAACCCCAGAGACCTTCCCGTTGTACCAGAAAATTATCCGGGACTATGAAAAAAATACGGCCTCCGTCTCCGGGAACCAGGTACTGGTCAATGGCGAGGCTGTCAACTCATATACCTTTAAGCAAGACTACTATTGGATGATGGGGGACAACAGGGATCATTCCGAAGACAGCCGGGCCTGGGGCTACGTCCCGGAGGACCATATCGTCGGTAAACCTGTATTTATCTGGATGAGTTTTGATAATTTCAACGACGGGATAGCTAATTGGAAACCGCGTTGGGATCGCATCTTTACCACGGTAGGCGGGGACGGGGAACCCCGATCTTATTTCAGGTACTTCCTGCTCTTACTCGTTGGGTATTTTGTTTTCGATTTCTTCAGAAAGCGACGCAGAAAGAACCAAAAGGGTTAATCTAGGATGGAAGTTTTAATCCATCCTGGATACTTCCCCAATTGCCTTACAATGGCGGTTATCGCCCAGCGGAAAGTCGTATGGGAAGTCTGGGATAACTTTCAGAAACAAACGTATAGAAACCGATGTTATATCGCCACAGACCAGGGGGCACTTATGCTCAATATTCCGATCCGGCATGTGGGAGGCAAAACCGGCAGGCAGGCCTACCGGGAAGTACAGATCGAAAATAGTACACCCTGGCAGAGGCAGCATTGGAGGAGTCTGGCCACAGCCTACAGATCAGCCCCTTTTTTCGAGTATTACGAGGCAGATCTCAAGCCTGTTTTTGAAAAACCCTTTTCTTTACTTTTGGATTTAAACCTGGAGGCCATCTCCGTTATATGCGGTCTGCTGGAGCTCCCATTTCCCGCCTCCCGTTCAACCAAATTCGAAACCCAACCTGAAGGGATTCGGGATGGGCGGTTGTTGATTTCCTCCAAAGTAAAGAATTCTGTATCGGTGCGGGAGTACGCCCAGGTCTTCCAGGAGCGGCATGGCTTTCTTGCAAACCTGAGCGCCCTGGACCTTCTGTTCAACCAGGGGCCTGCAGCTCGGGAATACCTTATGGCCCAGGAACTTCCATGGGATGATTAGAGAGATCTTCCATTACGGCCTTCACTTTTTAGTCCCCATTATCGTCGGGGTCCTTTTTTATCCGCGCCACAGGCTCAAGGCAGTGTTGATATTGCTATCCGGGATTGTCATTGACCTGGACCACCTCCTGGCCGATCCGATCTTCGATCCGAACCGCTGCAGTATTGGGTTTCATCCCCTGCATACGTATTGGGCCATCGCTTTTTATACCCTCCTGGTTATTCCCAGGCCTACCCGGATCTTCGGCCTTGCATTGCTCATACATATCCTCGCAGATACTGTGGACTGCTGGTTACTCTCCATGGAGCTTTAACGTTACCTGGACAGGCAGATGATCTGAGGCCCGGATGTCAAAATTCTGGTGTTTCACCACCTCGATGCCCGGGGATGCTAAAACGACATCAATACGGTAAGGCAACATTTGATTCAGGTAGTAGGTAGCCCCCCATTTCCGACCTTTCTTTTTAAAACTGTCTTGCATTCCTTTACTCAGAACCCTGTAAGGACGGGAGAAAGGCGTGGCATTCAAATCCCCGCATAGGATTACCGGATAGGGAGAATTCTCAGCGTGATCCCGCACCAGCTGCGCCTGCTGCCTGTGTTTTAAGGCTACCTGGTTCAATCGTTTTAAGAATTCCCTTCCGTTATGGGTATATATAAATTCACGTGAAGGAATCTGGTAGGATTGCAGGTGCACGTTGTACACCCGGAGGGTATCCTTCCCTATGAGGATATCTGCAAACAAAGCACTGTTCGCTGATTCCGGAAAAAGGATCATGTCAGAATTCAAGATAGGAAAGCCGGAAAATATCGCCTGGGGGCTCTTTCCCGATTTCACAGGGGTGATGGCACGGTTTTTATACTTTTTAAAAGGTGGGAGGAACGTGCGGTTAAACTCCTGAATACAAATTACAGCCGGCTGTTGATCCTCTATAAAATCCACTATTTGCTCTCCTGCATTTTTGGGCTCGTAATAGCCCCGGGCATTGAAACCCCGGGTGTTATAGGTCATCAGGGTAAAAGCCTCTTGAGTCGGGCTTTCCCCCTCCCCCGAAATAAAGCCGTAAAAACTGCCGAAACTCAGAAAGGCAATCAGGAGTGCCAATAAGGGCAATAAAAAAAGTTTGGTACGCAGGATCAGACATAGGATAAAATAAAGTAGATTGACGAGAATCAACCAGGGTACCGCAATGCTGATAGCGTCGAGGATGGGAAAAACGGGAAGGGGAAGGAAGTAGTGGATACACACC
>NZ_JBAVZJ010000213.1:0-2181 GCF_049588695.1 Robiginitalea sp. | reverse complement strand
CCCAATACCTGGTCGAGTTCCGGATCCCCTGAGGGTAACCGGTGCTCTTCCCCTGTTTGAATCTCACTGATGCGGAGGGGTTTTGCAGCTTTTTTCGAAGTGCTTTCTCCCTCCCAAAGCGGGGGTTTTGCACTGCGTTCCACCACCTCTTCTACAAGGGTATTCCAGGCTTTACAGGAACTGCATTGCCCCGCCCATTTGGCGTATTGGGAGCCGCAGTTCTGACAAAAATAGGTGGTTTTTGATTTGGCCATGTCCGCTTTGGATTTGGCCTAAAGATAGACCTGTATCTCTGAATACCCAAAACAGGTGGGCGAAAGAGAATGTATAAAAGGACAAAGGCTCCGGGAGATCCCGGAGATGGGCCATCAGAATCCGAAATCGGCCTTCAGGGCATCCATTTTATCCAGGGCCATATCCTTTGTGAGGAAGTCTATTTCCTGCATGCCGAAGGCTTTTTCAAAGGTTCGCAGGGCTTTTTTAGGCTCGCCGATCTGCTCGTAGTACTCTCCTTCGAAAAAGAATCCCAGCATGGTTTCGGGATATTCATCCTTACACAGGTCGGATAGGGGCTTGAGCGATTCAAAGTCATCTTTTTTACGACATCCGGCATAGATCGCCATAATATCATTGAGTTCCATGGGTTTGCGGAAACCAAAAACGGTCTCTATGGTCTGGTACTTATTTTCCAGATAGTTAAAAACGGGCTCCTCAGAAGTCAGGATCTTCTCCCGGTATTCCTCCGGGCTAATCGGTTTAAAAATATTAAAAGTGCGTTCCCAGGCTTTACCGATTCCGTATGTGGCAATCGAGATTTCATCCGCTTCAGGATAACGGTCATAAAAGTATGTGAAGCCTTCTCTTTCAATCTGGCTTAATGCAGTGTTCATCCGGGAGAATCGCCCTTCTTCCTCCCCGAGGTCCCCCTCGGCGATCAGGTGGTAGAAAACAGGTTCCTGAATGGCGGCCAGCCTTTCGGGGACACGGGATTCCATCTCAGGTGCAAGATCCGGGGAGATGCTGATGAAGCCATTGAAAATCGGACGTTCTTTAAAGAGGTAATAGTTGCCAAAATTAGCTGTGATATCGTAACCCACAAACATTTTGAACGGGGCGACATTGTAGGCGCTAACCATATAAGGAATGATCTCCATTCCGATGAATTCAAAAAAGCCTTTACCCTTTTCTGCCGGCAGCCCGGTGGTTAGTTCATATTCGCAGTCCTCGGCCCTGAGATCCCCCTCGCTCTGGGAGATTCCCACGATCAGGCTTTCTGGTAAGCCCTGGAACCTGCTGTAGAATTTGGAAGTCGCCACCACCTGGTCAAAAAGATACTCTTCGTCCAAAACGATGACCAGGGGATATCTCTTGTCCGGGTTGTAGTCTTCCGGAATATAGTATTTGACACTTCGGCGTTCCTGTAATTTGAAGGATTCGAAGATTTCTTCCTTAACCTGGGCCTGAAGAGGCAAGGTAAGCCAAAGGCCAATGGCAAATAAAAAAAGGCGTTTCATGCTGTTATGTTTGGTACGAGGGAATTTATTTATCCCTGTTCCATAACGGTAGTAGCAGGAAGGATATTGTACCAAAAAGAACGACCATCAGGGTTTGGGCAATCCACATGATCCAGCCAAAAGCATCGCCGGAAACACTGCTGATCCCAAAAAGTGCAATGGCTTTACTCACGGCAATAGGGTAGAGTCCGATACCTCCGTTGGTTGCCGACATAGCAAAAGCTCCTGCGACAAAAGCCACCAGGAGTTGCCCGAAATTAAGGGAGATGGTTTCGGGAATAGTGTATTTGATCACCCAGAACATACCTACGTAGCACGTCCAGATAAATAGGGTGTGGGCAATAAAGGCCCACTTGTGCTTCATGTGAAAGATGCTCATTACCCCCTCGAGCAGCCCGCGCAGAAATTCCCTGATCTTTAGGAAAAAAGGGTTTGAGGATTTTTTGAGGAGCGCCAGTACGATAAACAGGCCGGCTACCCCTATCAGGATGACTCCAATTGAAGCTCCTAACCCGAAGCCACTTTCTTCCAGATACCCACTGATAATTTTAGTTTGGGAGAACAATGCAATAATGATCACAAAAAGTAACATGATCACATCGATGACGCGTTCAGTTACTATGGTTCCAAAACCTTTTTGAAAAGGGACGCCTTCATAGGTCGACAG
>NZ_JBAVZJ010000212.1:0-2658 GCF_049588695.1 Robiginitalea sp. | reverse complement strand
GGGAAATTCTGCGCAAACTGTGGGTTGAGCAGCGGGCCGGAAGTGGCATCACCTGAAGAACCGAAGTGGAACACACCGTCGATCTCAAACTTATCACTGATCTCATAGCCAAGGCCGAATTGGAAGGCATTCTTAATAATTGCCGTAGCGGGCACGCTGTAAAAGGCCAGTTCATCCTGTATGGGATTAGAGCTATAGGTGTAGCCCAGTCTTAAAGGGAGTCGGTTTATACCGCTGTACTGTACCCCTGCCGAAATAATATTGATGTTTTCCCACCCGAATCCGGCCACGGACCCGGTCGGTGTCCAGCCAACTGCTTCAAAGCCGTCGGTATTTTCATAATTGACCAGGCGGTAGTCGAGGGCCAGGTCAAAAGCACCTGTGCTATATCCTACGCCAAAGGACAGGATAGACGGATAGTCCAGGTTGAAGGAGTTGGTGCCTGTACTACCGTCCAGGTAGACATTGTCAAATTCAAAATCCCCGAAGGTCTGAGGGGTCTTATAGGCAGCTCCTGCCTTGAAACCGGCCCCGGAATCGTAAAATACTCCAAACTGGGCTCCAAAACCGAAGGCAGTGGAGGCGCCATCAGTACTGGGATATCCTGCCTGCGTGGGGTTTGCTGTAGGGTTCGGCATCAGGTCCAGAGATGCGAAATTAAAGGTGGGCTGCACCCCAATAGAGAATTTTTCAGAGAGCTCATACGCATAAGCCGCCCCTACCTGGAATAAGCTGTAATTGGATTCTACCCTTCCAAAACCTCCCATTTCCTGGGGCATATTGATTGGGTTGGTACTACTTTCCGGAAAGGTCACCCCAAATCCACTGATCCCAAAGGCGGAAAATCCAAAATGGTGTCTGGAGGTCGATCCGACCTTATAGGCAAGGGCGGGAAGAGGAGACAGTCCCCGGTCATCTTTGGTAGTTCCACTGAAGAAATTACCTGTGGGTTGGCCCGAGGAATCGAATTCAGGAACTGTTGAACTCAGCTCCGGGGAGGAAAAGAACAAACCTACGTCGAGGCGGATCTGGTTCTGATCAAAAACGGTGATCGCTGCCGGATTCCACTGAAGGGCCCCCGAGATATCCAACGGTTGCCCGGTGGCGGCGCCACCCATGGACATATTGACAGATCCCACACCCTGCATGATGTGCCCTGCCTGAGCGAATCCCCAGGAAACTGTGCATAAAAAGAATAAGAAAGTGACTACATTTTTCATATCGGTACGGTTTAATAAACATGGTTTTAAAATGCGATAGATAAGCCTGGTGCTTTATGCAGTTGAGATAGATTGTTAGTGCGAATGTAGGGGAAACAGCGGGCCTCACTTATGATAAAAATCATAATTTTAGTCCTAATAAAATGCACTTACACTAACACACTTTTAAGCAAGGTGCTTGATCACTTATGCCCGGTTTACAGAAAAAATACAGGTAGATCCAGGACTATAGGTGGACGGTAAATGGGTTCTATATCTTTAATTTTTAATATCTTCTCCATCTTTAATATTCAAACCTTGAAATTGACAGTTTATGGCCGGTAAGTCGGGGCGGAAAAAGTGGGTTTTAGCAGGTAAAATATTTGGGGGGATACTGGTATTCTCCGCAGTGTTCCTGATCTTTTTCCCCATTCTTTTCCACAACTATATCGCTGAAAAAGTGACCGATATCACCTCGGATTACCTGACCACGGAACTCCGGTTTAAGGATACCCGGGCTACATTTTTTCGTCATTTTCCCTCCCTGACACTGAGTATGGAGGATGCAGAAATTATGGGTTCTCAACCCTTTTCAGGGGAGCCCTTGCTTAAAACAGAGAGTTTGGTTTTCTCTATCAGCCTCTGGAGACTGCTTTTTACCCGGGAGGTGAAAATAGACGAAATCGATCTGGAAAATGCAGTGGTGTCTTTTAAGTCTGACCGTTTCGGACGATCAAATTATGCAATCTTTAAGGACACCGGTGAGGACCCCGATACTTCGGACTCAACTGCCCAGACTATCGTTACCCTGGATCGCATTCGAATTGAGGAGGCAGACCTCAGCTATATTGACCGATTACGGGGAATTGATATCAGTACCCGGGGTTTTAGTTACGACGGGGCCGGCACTTTTCAAAACGGGAAGCTCGAGTTGGGATCCCGCTTTGAGATCGACAGTGTAGATGTAACCTTCCAGGATGTTGAGTATCTTAAGAACAAGCACTTAACGGCCAACATTTCTTCCGTCTACAACGATAATGCAGTTTCCCTGCAGTTTGAAAAAAATGACTTGCAAATCAATGAATTGGAACTTGCATTGACCGGGAGTATCGATTTTGACCCCGATGGATACAGGTATCAGGTGGACATCAGGACAGAGGGGAGTCATTTAAAGGATATAATTTCCCTCCTGCCCGAGCAATATGTACAATGGAGGGATAAGGCCGAGGTTGACGGTATGGTAGACGCCAATCTGCATATGAGTGGCCTGAACAATTCTCGCAGGGATACCCTGGAAGAATCTCGAATAGCATTGGAACTGGACTTCCGGGATGGAAAGCTGAAATACCGGGATGCCCCGGTCCCCGTTGAGGAGATTTTTATCGATTTCAAAGGTTCCCTCGACAACGGGCTTATTGAAATTGAGGCAGATACGCTATCCTTTATCATTGCGGAAGAC
>NZ_JBAVZJ010000211.1:0-4881 GCF_049588695.1 Robiginitalea sp. | reverse complement strand
TAGTCAAATTCATAGTTTTGGTAACCCTGACCTTACTGAAAATGCTATTTTGAAGGTAGCATCGCGGCATAAAAATTCAATTTGAGAAACGCAGTCTGGACATGAGGTGTAATTTCAGTTGCAGATGATATCAGGGCGTGCCTTTTAAGCCTGTTTATAACCACGTTGACAACTTCTGACCCTTACACTGCCCACCTCTTTCCTTTTGGGTAATTTTAAACAAAACGAATTCAATATGAGTTCCCGTTCCCAGGATTTGGTCCGAATCAGGCCAGATCTATCCCAAAAAATCAGGGTGACCTCAGATTCTTCAAATGATGAATCTTTTCAGAACACCACCCTGAGACCCGTAATTAAATTCCAAAATGACCTGTTATTGGCGGCATTCCGAAACTATGTGGTAAAACACAAAGGACATTTCTTTGAAATAGGTCAGGAAAAGCAATTCAAGTACATTGAGAATGCGATTCAAAAGGACATTAAGTTCCGAAATTCACTCAAGGGCATGCTCATCGGCCAATTTACCGTCGAGGAATACGAACGCTATATTCAAAGTTCTTCGGCCCTGAACAAGCGCATGATGCAAATGGTTATCGAGCGATTAAAGGATCAGTTGCAACTGTTGCACCCCGCCTCAGTCCAATATTGATTCCCCATCGAGATTTGTAGTTAGAATTTCGCTCATCAGATCGAAAAATGGCCTGATCTCCCGGTAGGATTCAGCTACTGTGTTTAAAAAATGCTTGTTTTGTACTTCTGCATCGGAAAAACCCCGGGTAAAAATAAATTGCTTTTTTCGAATCCACTCAATATTCGGGTGTTCCCGATCGAATCCCTTGGGCGCTGTTTTTACTGCATCCCCCTGTAATGGGCCCCATACCGACTGAAAACCCGGTTCAGTAATGACCCGATTAAGGGCTTCGACATCTTGTTCGAATTCCTTTCGGATTCTGAGCAAATCCCCCTTGTTGGGATCCCAGAAACCACAAGCCATAAAGGATTCTCCGGGTCGTATTCGCAAATAATAGCCCCCGCGACGCTCGGCACCCGCTCTGGAAAAGGAAAGTGCAAAATGAGGCTTATACGGGGTTTTATCCTTTGAAAAGCGCAGATCCCTGTAAATTCGGAACAACTTGGTCCTATCGATGGCATCGTGACTCTGCAAGTCGGCTCTGAGGGCATCGCTGAAATCCATTACCTCCGTCCGGGCTACATCGTAAGCTGCCCGATGTGATTCAAACCATTCTTTATTGTTATTTTCTCTCAAACCTTTTAAAAACCCAAGTGTCTTTGCACTAATACCTGTTACTTTCATTGGAATGGCATTTACTCAGGTCTTGCTTAATCTCAACTATTTTAGACCTGTAAAGCCTTAAAGTTAACTGTTTTTCAACACCTCTGCACGGATTATTAAATACCTTTGAAAGGTAAGCAACACCAGCTATGAAATTAGATGAAATCATCACTGAAATTAAGGCCTGTAAATCTGAAAACCCTTTGCGTTTCCGTTTGAAGCGCCTGATGGAATCTTTTACAGATCGCCTTTTCCTAACACTTTTCGACTGTGAAACCTCTGTAAATAAGGAAATTGGAAACCTTGAAGATGAATTCGAGGAGATTCTTCTGTTGTGCGGGTGGGAGGCCAACCCCCCTTGCAGGGATTTGTGGAGAACCTATATGGCAGAGTTGCCCGAAATTCTCAGGATGTTGAAACTCGATGCAGAAGCTATTGCCGAATGCGATCCGGCCTCAAATTCGCGGAGGGAAATTTACCTGGCCTACCCCGGGTTTTATGCTACGGCCATATACCGGCTGGCACACCCTTTTTACCGATACGGTTTGCCATTGTTACCACGGTTAATGACCGAATACGCCCACAGACAAACCGGAGTCGATATCAACCCCGGAGCCCAAATTGGAACTTCCTTTTTTATAGACCACGCGACAGGGGTAGTCATTGGAGAAACAGCAATCATTAGAAATAACGTAAAAATTTACCAGGGGGTGACCCTGGGGGCCCTCTACGTGGCCAAGGAGCTCCAGAAAACCAAAAGGCACCCGACTATTGAAGACAATGTTACCATTTATGCCAATGCGACCATTTTGGGAGGAAAAACGGTTATCGGTGCAAATTCTGTAATTGGGGGAAATGCCTGGGTCACAGAATCCGTAGCGCCTAATTCAAAGGTCTATCACAAACCAGAAATTCACATTAAAACGGAAGAAGATGCCCTATGATTTGATTGATCTCGTGGGAAAGACCCCATTGGTAGCTTCCAGAAGCCTTCTCGTGAAGCCCGGCGTAACCCTGCTGTTTAAGTTAGAAGGACAAAACCCGGGAGGGAGTGTAAAGGACAGGGCCGCCCTGAATATGATTCGTACTGCCCTGGAGGCCGGACGTATTACAAAAAGGACTAGGCTGGTTGAAGCGACCAGCGGGAATACAGGGATTGCCCTGGCTATGATTGCACGTCTGTACGGTATAGAAATAGAACTTATCATGCCTGAAAACGCCACCAGGGAACGGGTTCAGACTATGCGGGCCTATGGCGCCAAAGTCACCCTGACAGCGGCTGCCGGGGGAATTGAAGGCGCCCGGGATATGGCCGAGCTACGGGTGCAACAGGAAGGTTTTGTCATGCTGGATCAATTTTCAAACCCCGATAACTGGAAGGCCCATTACAAAAGTACGGGCCCGGAAATCTGGAACGACACCCATGGGAAGGTGACCCATTTTGTTTCCTCAATGGGTACAACGGGAACCATCGTGGGAACTTCTTCTTTTTTGAAAGAAAAAAACCCCGAGATTACCATAGTTGGGGTCCAGCCCGATGGGGATTCTTCGATTCCCGGAATTCGCAAATGGCCAAAGGCATATCTGCCAAAGATTTTCGACGCCTCCAAAGTAGACCGGATCATTGAAGTCAGCGCTACTGAAGCGCGGGAGACGGCTAGGGACCTGGCCTCAAAAGAGGGAATATTCGCGGGAATGAGCAGCGGGGGGGCAACCGCAGCTGCCCTTAAGCTCGCAAAAGAGCTCAAAGAAGGGATAATTGTCTCGATTGTTTGTGACCGCGGGGATCGATACCTGTCCTCTGATTTATTTGAATAAAAAAACGCCCGAAGGCGCTTTTCTAGTCTAATATTTGAAGTGGGATATTATGCGTGAACAGGTTCCTTTAAAAATTCGGAATCGGAACGGTTCCATGCTGCAAGCATCCAACTCGTCTTTTCCAATTCCCGTATATAGGCACCTATTAAGTCTATAGTCCCTTCATCTCCGGCCTTTTCTGCCTTTTCTGTAGTGTCGTACATTTTCGAAATCAGCACCTGGTGGGCCTGGAGAATATCCCTTACCATTTTTGTGTCCGGAAGGTTTGATTCAGACTCCTTGAGCGTAGCACTTTCCAGATACTCGCTTAAATTGCTCATTGGGCGGTAGCCGAGGGTGAGTACCCGTTCAGCGATTTCGTCAATTTTAGTTCGGGCATCTGTGTACAATTCTTCAAATTTATCGTGGAGTTCGAAGAAATTACGTCCGTGAATGTTCCAGTGAAAATTTCTTAATTTTTGATAATAGAGATGATACTCAGCCAGCAATTCATTGAGGGAAGCGCTGACAATTACTAAATCTTCATCTTTATTTTTCAAATAATTCATATTGTATAAATAGGGTTTTAGAGAGAAGGCAATAACCTTCCATTGATTAAACTTACACTATACAATATATTATTTATTATACTCTATACCAGATATTTAACAATTTTAACTGTTATTAAGAAAGTTTATAGTTTGTCACAGCCAGTCCTTCCGCTTGAAATAGACTGCTAAAAGGATAAAAACAAAGAACATCACCCCAAGGATAGCGTAATACCCGTACTGCCAATCCAACTCGGGCATGTTCTTAAAGTTCATGCCATATATGCCCGCAATAAATGTAAGGGGAATAAAGATCGTCGCCATTATGGTCAGTACCTTCATGACCTGATTCATCTTATTACTCACATGGCTCATATAAAGTTCCATGAGACCAAAAGCCATTTCCCTTTGGATATGGAGGGTTTCGTTAATCTCGATGGTATGGTCCAGGATATCCCGGAGAAAAATCCGGGTATCCTTTGATATCAAATGGGATTCTGTTTCTATGAGTCGCGAAACGAGTTCCCTGACGGGAGCTATCCATTTCCGGACCTTGAGGATGTCATTTCTCAATTGTTGAATTTCATAAACCGTTTCCGGTTTCGGATCGGTATAGATGACTTGTTCCAGTTGATCCAACTTTGTTTCCAGAGCATCCAACACCATAAAATAATGATCTACCACCGCATCGATTAAGGCAAAAAACAGGTAATCCCCTCCCCGGCTCCGGATTCTTCCAGAGTGTTGCTCGAGCCTCTCCCGAACGCCATCGAATACGTCATCATCGATTTCCTGATATAAAAACACCCGCCCCTCTTTTAAAATAAGTGCCATGTGCTCCTTAACAATCTGGTCTGATCCATTTAAATAGAGCATTTTTAAAATCACAAAAATGTGATCTTCGTATTCCTCTACTTTGGGCCGACTCTCTGTATTGACAATATCCTCCATCACCAGAGGATTCAACCCGCTGAGGCCGGCCAGTTGTCTCATCGAAGTTTCATCGCTCAGACCGATCGCAGTAAACCACAGGGTTTGATGGGTTAAATCACTGAGATCCATCTTTTCGCCGATTTCGAGCTCCTGGCGTAATATTTCCTTATCGTCATAAGCTATCAGTACAACCCTTGATTTTTCTTCCTTTCGATGCCCAATGTAGGTAACGGTTCCCGGAGCTTTACCCAACTTAACGCTGCGCTGGCTTTTAGGAGTTGTTTTAATAAATTGAAAAGGGGACCTTTT
>NZ_JBAVZJ010000210.1:0-1751 GCF_049588695.1 Robiginitalea sp. | reverse complement strand
GCTGCAGGGCTACCCGTGGCTCCCTGTCCGTCGTAGGTATCATTATTCGTACGCTCCAATTTAAAGATCACCTCGCCATCTTCCTGATCCAGGAACATAGCCTCATACTCCGCACGGTTCGCCAGCGGATACTTGTCGATAAGTTGCTGACTTAACGTAGCCGCAGCTACGTAATCCTGACGGTAGGCCGCGATACGGGCCCGGAGTGCTGTGATGAAATCCGGGTTAATACGCGTCTTGTCTGAGGTATCAGATCCCAAAAGGGAAGACGCCTGCTGCAGATCCGAATTGATCAGGGCAAAAGTCTCGCCATTGGTATTTCTCAGCAATTGCTGATCAATGGTCGGGATAAAATCCAGGTTGATAACACTCAGCGCACTGTCATCCGTGTAATCCGTGCTGAAATAAGAAAGCAGGGTAAAATGTCCCCAGGCTCTAAGCGCATAGGCTTCCCCGAGTACCTGGTCGTACAACCCTGGATTCTCGGCAATCTCCTCAGGATCGAGGTTATTGGCCGCTTCAATCAGCCGTGTAGCCGAGTTCAGCTGATCGTACCCATTGGTCCAGAAGGTAAAAGGTGCCTGGCTACCCGCGTTCAGTACGAACCCGTAATCCGCAAGCCCCTGGCCCCCGTTGTCAAAACCAATCGATAACTCATCGGTAAAGATCGACTGAAAGGCAATATCCGTGGAGATATCGTAGTTGTCGTAAACTCCGAACAAACCGGCCTGAAGATCATCAACGGTCTGGAAAGCCGCATCGGCATCTAGACGTCCGGGCTGCTCAATATCTATGGCGTCGTTACAGGAAGCAAGTCCTGCAACTACACCTACTGTTAACAATATATTTCTAATGTTTTTCATCGCTCTGTTTTTTTAAAATCCCAATTCAACTCCTATGGACATAATCCGTGGTGTGGGGTATAGGGGAGCGCCAACCGATGTGTTGGCCTGGGCCTCAGGATCGAACCCCCGCCACTTACTCCAGGTAAACAGGTTTTCCGCATTTCCAAAAACCCGGAGTTTCGAAATCCCCGTTTTATTCAAAAAACGGGCGGGGAAGTCATATCCAATCTGTAAAAATCGCAATCGGACATAATCTGCATCAGACAGGTAGCGATCAGAGGTAAAAGAGGCCCGGTTTATGGCATCGTAAGACGGGATGTCGGTACGGGGGTTCTCAGGGGTCCAGACGCGAAGCATGTCACGCGAAGACCGGTATACCCCAATTTCATCAGGAGATTGGAATTGAGCCAGGTCATTATCAAGGCGATCCACTCCCGTCACAAAGTTAAACTGTGTCGTCAGGAAAAACCCTTTGTAATCCATATTGAATCCAAAACTCCCCTGCCAGTCCGGGATCAGGTTTTTTCCGAGCCAAACCCGGTCGGTGTCTGCATCCGGGTTTTCTGTTAGTGCCCCTTCAGCTGTAAGGAATAACAGATTCCCGCTGGAAGGATTTACACCGGCATACCGCAGGAGGTAATACTCATTGAAAATGCCCCCATTCCGTCTCCCGGTCAAACCGTTGTCGTTCAGGCTTTCGCCATTATCTGTGGGAATATTATTCACACGAGTTTCATTGAAGTTGACCACGCCGAAAAGGGTTAGATTAAATCCATCAGGCTCACTGCTGCGCAATACATCCCAGCGAAGTACCAGATCCATCCCCCTGTTCGTGAGGTCGCCTACATTCGCATCTAAAAAGGTAACTGAATTTATTGCAGAAACCGGGGAACGCTGGAAAAGATC
>NZ_JBAVZJ010000209.1:0-5799 GCF_049588695.1 Robiginitalea sp. | reverse complement strand
AATAATACCACTGATCAGCCAGGTGCCAGCAAGAGCGCCTACCATAAGAAGTATCAACAGCGCCCCGGTAGTCGATTTGACATTTTCAGCCACTTCGGCCAGCATCTGCTTAAAGGTCACTTTATTGTAAAAACCGACCACGGCAGCTACGGCCCCACCCATCAATAAAATAAATTGATTCGAGCCGCTAATGGCATCGTCACCAAAGACATACACATTATAGGCCAGCATCCCAATAAGCGCGATAACCGGAATCAACGCTTCTAAGATGGATAGTTCCGTGTTTTCTACAATATGTTCGTCTTGGCGGAACTTATTCCCACTGGATTTTGACATGGATGGTGTTTAGTTGGAAGGTAATAATACGACAATGTGCGTAATCGTGCAACCGCCGACTATGCGCCCATAAGCTGGAATACCTTTACAATACCCTGATTATCAATTGAAAAAGGAGTTAATTTTACAGTAGAAGTGCAATAATTACTTCGCGTAAACACTCTTTCAGCCAAGAAGGTCGCCGTCCAACTTAATAATTCCGGGAAAAATTGGCCTCGAAGCGGCATGGGTGCCGCCGGCTGTTTGAACTGAACTTTTGCTTAAGAAATTACAGTGTGTTCGGGAGCAATCCCAAGAGCTTGTACACAGGCTTTCATCCGTAGGAAGGTGCGTTCAATATTGCTGTCCAGACCAATGGAGAAGCGAATCAGCCCTTCGCCAAGTCCCATCTCTTTTTGCTCCTCTTCGGGTATTTCGGAGGAGGTGGAGGCCCCGGGGGCACTAAAAAGGGTTTTGTAAAAGCCCAGGCTCACGGCCAGGTAGCCCAAACTATCTTTTTGCATAAGCTCCATAAGCGCATTCGCCTTATCTAATGTCTTTACGTCCAGGGTGAGGATTCCCCCAAATCCAAAGGAGGGTACAAATTGTTTTTTCATCAATTCGTGCCCGGGATGGGAGGGTAGCCCCGGATAAACGACCCGCATCCCCAGTTCTTCAAATTTCTTCGCCAGATACATGGCATTCTCACTGTGCTTTTGCATCCTCAAATGCAGCGTTCGCATATTTTTTAAAACCGAAGCTGCGCGTAAACTGTCCATCGTACTGCCGAGAAGCATTCCCGCTCCATCATTGACATCTTTAAGGGCCAGGCAAAATTCAGTGGAAGCGCATACCGCTCCTGCCACGGTATCACTGGTGCCATTTATGAATTTGGTCAAACTATGAATCACGATATCCGCCCCCAGTTTTGCGGGTGCAATGGAAAGTGGTGTAAAGGTGTTATCGACCACCAGCGGGATCTCACTGGATTTCCCCAACCCGGACAGGGCCGGAATGTCGGCTACCTCAAGGAGGGGATTGCTCACGGATTCGCAGTAAATCATACGCGTATTCGGGCGTATGGCCGCGGCAACAACATCTGGTTTGGTGATATCCACAAAGCTCACCTCAATATCAAAGCGTTTGAGGAAATTCTTCATAAAGGCATATGTGCCCCCGTAAATGGTCCGGCTGCTTACAATATGATCACCGCTGCTGCAAAGTTGGAGGATAACTGCTGTAATCGCACCCATACCACTTGCTGTTACGTTGGCGCTTTCCGTACCCTCCAGTGCTGCTAATGCTTCCCCGAGATAAAGGTTGGAAGGCGAGGAATGCCTGCTGTATAGATAACATCCTTCCGTGTTTCCTTCGAAAGTGTCAAACATCGTCTTGGCATTGAGGAAGGTATAGGTTGAAGAATCAGAAATCGAAGGGTTTACTCCTCCGTATTCTCCAAAATACTGTAAATCCTGAATGGAATCGGGCGCGTTATGGTCCATAATACTGGTGATTTTACAGTAAAAGTACCATTAATTAGAAATAAAATCAATATAAATAGGAATGTTATTAAATAAAAACTATATATTTAACTATAATTAGATATTTCATCTATAAAGCAGATGTATTATATGTTTAAATAGACAAATTACCGGATTCCTATGGACCACATTGATAAGAAAATACTCAAAGAACTCCAACAAAACAGTAAACTTACAACCAAGGCACTGTCCCTGGAACTGGGCTTGTCGGCAACGGCTGTCTACGAACGCATCAAACGCCTGGAGCGGAGCGGTGTTATCCTGAAGTATGTCGCCTTGCTGGACCCGGAAAAGGTCGGCCTGGATTTTCGCGTCTTTTGTCAGGTAAAATTAAACCAGCACGTGCAATCCCAGATCGGTTCTTTTGAAAAGGAGGTAGGCCGCCTTGAGGAAGTAGTAAGCTGTTATCACTTAGGGGGTGAGTACGATTACCTTTTGGAAATTTGTGTCCGGGACATGGCGGCATATCGGGAGTTTATGGTTGCCAAACTCACCAGGAGCCCGCAAATCGGAAGTACCCATAGCGCATTTGTCATCAAATCGGTAAAGCAAACCCATAAGCTGCCCCTCTGAAGTACGGAAGGGTTACTTTTTCGCAGGAATGAGGGCATCAACCAAAACATTTGTATTTTTGTCTCCCCGGATTTCGAATCTGGATCCGGGGGGTACTCTTAACGTAAATCACACTTTATGAAATCATATGACGTTGCCGTAATAGGATCAGGACCAGGGGGTTATGTAGCCGCTATACGTTGTGCCCAGCTTGGGATGAAGACGGCACTGATTGAAAAATACAGCACACTTGGCGGAACCTGTCTCAATGTGGGCTGTATTCCTTCCAAGGCCTTATTGGATTCCAGTCATCACTATCACGACGCTGTGGCTCATTTTGAAACGCATGGGATTGAAATTCCCGGAGAGGTACGGGTGAATTTGAAAAAAATGATCGAGCGCAAACAGGGCGTGGTCGATCAGACGACCAAAGGGATTGAATTCCTGATGAGTAAGAACGATATCGATGTCTACCATGGACTCGGAAGTTTTAAGGATGCCACCCACATTAGCATTGAAGGAGCGGAATTGACTGAAATAGAGGCAAAAAACAGTATTATAGCCACAGGTTCCAAACCCGCCTCTTTGCCCTTTATTGAAATTGATAAGGAACGGGTGATTACTTCTACAGAAGCCCTTAGTTTAAAGGAAATCCCTAAACATATGATTATCATTGGGGGCGGTGTGATAGGATTGGAACTCGGACAAGTATACCGCCGCCTCGGGGCTGAGGTGAGCGTAGTGGAGTATATGGACCGGATTATCCCGGGGATGGATGCCGCCTTGTCTAAGGAGCTCACTAAAGTCTTCAAAAAACAGGGGATGAAATTCTATCTCTCCCACAAAGTCAATGCGGTGACGCGAAAAGGGAAAGAGGTCCTTGTAAAGGCGCTGGATAAAAAGGATAAAGAAATTGAGTTAAAAGGAGACTACTGCCTGGTTTCTGTCGGACGTAAGCCATACACTGAAGGGCTGAATGCAGAAGCTGCCGGGGTTTCCTTAAATGAAAAGGGACAGGTTGAAGTCAATGCCCACTTGCAAACTACAGCGTCCAATATCTATGCCATCGGAGATGTGGTTCGCGGGCAGATGCTGGCCCATAAAGCCGAGGAAGAAGGTGTGATGGTGGCGGAACTACTTGCAGGCCAAAAACCCCACATTGATTACAATCTTATTCCAGGTGTGGTTTATACCTGGCCTGAGGTTGCCGCTGTCGGTAAAACCGAAGAAGAACTCAAGCAAGCCGGAAGAGCATATAAAAGCGGGCAGTTCCCCATGCGCGCCCTGGGGCGTTCAAGGGCCAGTATGGACACAGATGGTTTCGTAAAAATCCTGGCGGATAAAGCCACGGATGAAGTCCTTGGCGTACACATGATCGGAGCTCGTGTAGCTGACCTTATTGCCGAAGCAGTGACAGCCATGGAATACCGCGCCTCTGCAGAAGATATCGCCCGTATGAGCCATGCGCACCCCACATATGCCGAAGCGGTTAAAGAAGCCGCACTGGCCGCTACTGAGGATCGTGCATTACACGCGTAAAGGGAAACGTTTTTTTTGATCAGGTGTTTTCTGCCCCGCTAAGGAGGCGGCTCAATCGTCCCCATAGAACGCGGGCCTGACGAAAAAGGTTCTCCGCTATTTGAATTCCATTAATTTTTATCCACTCGAGTAGTTGTCCAACAGCCACCCGTATGGTTGCTTTGTGCTGATTGTATTTCAGGGCGGCCCAGGTGCAAAAGAGCATAAAGATGAGGGCTCCTGCTATCGCCTGAACGGGCGATAAGGTGTGATGCCAGTATGCGTATAGCCCAATCCCCGTAAGACTTCCATACAAAACCATAAAATGGATGACATAAATGGAAAGGGTATGCTGCCCGATACTGAGCAATACCTTTTTCTGCATCAGGCCGCGGAGCAAGATAAATACCACGAAAACAAGCAGTACGTTACCCAACCGGATAAACAGGTAATTATTCGCAGCAATATCCTGAAAGAGTGATATCCCGGTTTGCTGTCCCATCCATTCGAAAAAAGGGGAGGAAAACCAAATCAGCGTGATTCCTCCCAGAAAGAAGAGCAGCATGCTCTTTAGGTATAAATAATTCAGCTGGCGAAACCGGTAAAAAAGGGACGCCATAAATCCACCGGCAAAGGCATAGCCCACCCAGGGAATGATCGTGAAGACAGAGCCGTGATCTTTTGTAAAATAGTTCGCCAGTGCTACGGGTAAAAAGGTGAGATCCCATGTCTTATATAGGGGTTCAAATAGAAAAAGCAACATCCCCAAGACCAGTAAAACAAGGCCAAACCTTATTGTCTTTCCCCTGGGAACCGCGAGGTAAAAGGCGATAAGGAGCAGGATGGCAATCCCGATACAATGCAGGACATCCACAAGGAAAAAGGAGGGATATACCACTCCGTTGAGCAGTCCGAAAATATTACTTCGCAACAGATATCCGATAGCGATGAGTTCTAATCCCCTTTTGATTCCTTTTCGCAGGCGCGGATTGTCCTTTCCCTGTTTAGGGGCGCGAAGCAGGAGGTAAGTGAATATAAATCCGGATACTGTAAAGAAGACGGGGGCCGTAATGCCCCTGAAATACTTCCATATTGTATACACCAGATTTGAAGGGTCACGGTACACCGGGTCCAGCAAGCCATCTATAAAGTGCCCCTGCAACATCATAAGGATGGCCCAGGCGCGCATGGCATCTATAAAATAGAGTCGTTTTGGATGATCTTTCATAAACCGGATACCATATATACTCTCAACTGCCCCTTACAGATGTTTCAGGCGGCAAAATTATCAAAAAACACTGCCCACTACACCTAAATTCCTTTATTTTCGCTGAAAACCAGGTTTTATGTCGGGAATTTTGGCTACTGCAGGCAGTAATTCATCTACTTCAATAAACTACAATTTGGTTCAATTCACAGCAGGATGTATTGAGGAGTGCCCTGTTGAATGCGTTGAACTAGCCGGATTTGAATTCCCCATGTACAGTGAGGATCTCGAGAAGTCCGATGGAATCCCCGGGCAGATCACAAAGTTGAGACTTCGTATGCAGCAAGCCAGGGGTTTGGTAGTATCTGTAAATGAGCACAATGGCAATCCCTCAGCCTTTTTTAAGAATCTCCTGGACTGGTTATCCAGGGATGAACGGCGCTTTCTCGAAGGGGTTCCGGTTTTTCTGATGTCTGCCTCAGGGGGTAAGCGCGGGGCTATTTCCTCTCGCAATGTGGTCGAGCAAATGCTCAGTCGCTTCGGGGCGGAGGTGATTTCAACATTTTCACTTTCAGGGTATTATGACAATTTTTCTCCGGAAAAAGGGATTACGGATCCGGATATGGCCGCCGAACACCTGCAAGCCCTAAATACTTTCCTTAAAAG
>NZ_JBAVZJ010000208.1:0-1821 GCF_049588695.1 Robiginitalea sp. | reverse complement strand
GCCCGATACGCCCTGGAGATTCATTGTCCAACACCAGGCCGAATTTACTAAAGGGCGCCGGTTGTAGAAAACGCGGCTCCAGCTTTTTATCTGTGCTGTACAGCAATTCCCGTTCGATAAAATATCTCCATACCTGATTCTCATTGTCCCGGGCCCATTGCATTTCCGCAGCTGAATATTTGATCTTAACTGAATCCGCCGCCAGAGGCATCAGTTTATCTTTCAAATACAATCCTTTTCCGTAATGCACCATCTGTGCCAAAAAGCTTCGGTCCGTCGGCCGGGGCACTGCGCGCTCACAAAAGTCACTGGCAACATCACTGGTGATAAACGCCGGATCGAGTTCTTTTGCTACAAAATTTGGAAGGCCTTCATAAAACCTGTGATCAGGTCCCAGATAATTGTCCAGACCAATCAACAGGAGTGAATCTGTCAGTATCACCTTGTTCTTGTAATCCACATTGGAGGTAATGGTCAACACCTTACCCGGTTGGGGGGCCTGTGGGAAATAATAAGCCACGTGTTTGAAAAACAGTTCCAGCTCAGTCTCATACGGGCCAAAGTCGGGGAAAGACTTTTTAACTTCTTTCCTGAGCTGCTGTTGCAGCGTATCGGACATGGTCGCTATCCAGACAGAATCCGGAAATTGTTCCGGAAATAAATAGGGGTAAGACTTTTTAAGTGCGGGAAGATCCTCCGGGCCGGAAGCATCGAAAAGGAGGTCAAACCTGGTGAGCTCGAGAGAAACAGGGATCTTGAGAATCTCCTGAGGAACTCCGGGTTGTGGCCCGGCGCACTGAGTACATAGGATTAACAGGACTATGGCAATGAGCTTCCACGGGCGCAACCCAACAATTCCTTTCAAGGCTTTCGTATTTAGGGATCAGATGCTATTTTTACGAAACAAAGGTATCCATTTTCCAATTCAATCCGAAGACCTATGCAAACAGAAAAAGTAATAGACCATATTACAGATTGGCTTAAATCCTATGCCCGGCAGGCGGGAATGCGCGGATTTGTAATCGGGGTTTCCGGAGGGATAGATTCTGCACTGACCTCAACCCTTTGCGCCCGTACCGGATTGGAGTTGTTGTGCCTGGAAATGCCTATACACCAGTCTAAATATCAGGTCAGTCGTGCGGCAAATCATATTTTCTGGCTAAAGGAAAACTTTCCGAAGGTGCGATCGGAATGGGTGGACCTGACCCCGGTTTTCGACGGGCTTCTGGAAGTTTTTCCTACGGTGGAAAATGAAGAAGACCGCCTGATGTCACTGGCCAATACCCGGGCAAGGCTGCGTATGACCTCTTTGTACTACTTCGCTGCCCTTCAAAAACTTCTCGTGGCCGGTACCGGTAATAAAGTTGAGGATTTTGGGGTGGGCTTTTTCACAAAATACGGGGATGGAGGGGTAGACCTGAGTCCGATAGCGGACCTGCTCAAAACAGAGGTCTATGAACTGGCGAACTTTCTGGGCATTAATCAAGAGATCCTGGAAGCCGCTCCTACGGACGGGCTCTGGGGAGATGACCGAACGGATGAGGACCAGATTGGGGCCTCTTATCCGGAGTTGGAGTGGGCTATGGAAATGGATGCCAAGAGCCAAAATGCCGAGGATTTTACTGGACGACAACGGGAGGTTTTTGAAATCTATAAAAAATTCAATACCGTTAATCGACATAAAATGCTTCCCATCCCGGTCTGCACAATTCCCCAATCCCTCAAAATTACCTCTTAGCTAACAATCAGGTCATTATCTCGAAAAATAAAGGTCCTTTTCCGTGGCATCGGAAATTTATGGACACCTTTGTTATTCCCCTG
>NZ_JBAVZJ010000207.1:0-2895 GCF_049588695.1 Robiginitalea sp. | reverse complement strand
GACTAATTCAAGGGGTGACTTGCCCGGCTTGTATACCATCTTATTGATGGCGATATCGTAATTATCCGCAGCCTTGGCTATAAACTTTTTTAGGGGTTTGGAACTTCCCGGTTCGATCCGTTCGAATTCGGAACAAATCTGCTCCATCGAATCCCCAATGGTTACAACATCATCTTCGAAAAAAATCTGATAGGCAGGGCTGAGCTTCTCCAGTTGATAGTAGTCTGAACTGCTTTTTCCAAAATCCCGAAAGAATTTTTCAAAGATATCGGGCATCCAATACCAACTTGGTCCCATATCGAAAGTGAACCCATCCCGAACGAGTTGTGAAGCTCTTCCTCCCAATTGCTCATTTTTTTCATATACGGTAACCTCATACCCGGCCTGTGCCAGATAACAGGATGCCGAAAGACCGGCGAAGCCCGATCCGATTATGGCGATCTTTTTACTCATAATTCGTGGCGGATTTCTAGTACCGGATCACAGTTGGTTCAACAATTGTTCGATAGAGTGGTAGAGCGATATGTTTTCCGGTAAGTCCTCTCCCGCTGCATGTTCTGTTTGCCTGCCCAGGACCCAAAGTTGGCTCGAGAGTTCTGAATGCAGTTTTTCCTGAAAATCTATAAAATATTGCCCCAGGTCATCTTTAGTTGGGATGACCGTAAAATAAGAAACAAAAATCGGATCGTCATAGTATTTCTTTAAATCCACCAAACTCTCCAGAGGAATGGTTTGCCCGAGGTAAATCGTTTTATAGCCCCTGAGGACTAATTCGTAATTCACAAACAACAGTCCGATTTCGTGAATCTCATTCTCAGGAAGGAATAATACAAAAACCTTATCGGTTTTTGAAGGTTCCAGTGTCTGGAGTTTTTCAGTGCTCGTAGAAATTTTTTGTTTAATGAGGTGGGTGATAAAATGTTCGTGGGCCGGCCCGATTGTATCCGATTGCCAAAGGAGTCCGAGTTCATGTAGCAGGGGCATGAAAACTTCCCAGAAAATTTCGCGGAACGAGCGTTCCGCCAGGAGTCCGGAATACGTTTTCTGAAAAAGGGACTGGTCAAAATTGATCATCGACAGCTTAAAGGCATTGATGGCGTGACTCTTTACGCTGTTCTGGGCCACGATCTCCCGAACCTCTTGAACGATCTGGCCTTCAGGAAGATCTGCAATTTTCGAAATCTTGTACCCGTTGTTGTAAAGCAGGGTAACATTGAGGAGTTTTTGGAGGCTTTGGAGGCTGTAGGTCCGGATATTGGTCTCGGTGCGTTCCGGTTTAAGAAGTCCGTATCGTTTTTCCCAGATCCTGATGGTGTGCGCTTTAATCCCGCTTAAATTTTCCAGATCCCGGATTCCGAAGGACTTCTTAACGCTGTTCATCTTTTTATTTTAAAACTTAAACAAAAATATTAAAAATAAAAAGGAACCCGCCTTTACGAATCGTTAAAATTCAGATTAAAACCTCATTTGTTTATTTTCCGCCCTTACATTAAGGTACTATCGTCTGGCCGAAGGTTTTGTTACTCCTCTAAAAACGGCGTTCGGGATGGAAGGCTGTCATCTCCATGGAGGGCTTGTCCCCTGATATTATTTCGGTGATGAGTTTTCCTGTAACAGGTCCGAGACTCCAACCCATCATGGCGTGACCTGTTGCCAGACATAGATTCTTCCAGGAGCCTACCCTGCCTATGTAAGGCAGGCCGTCAGGGGTAACCGGTCTGAGTCCACAGGCGGCGCTCTGAAGTTCTGCAGGTTCAATTTTAAAGGCGTCGTAGTACTGTTCGGTAAGCCGTGCTATAGCTTCTACCCGATTTTTACGAATGTGGTGATTGATTCCCGAAAACTCCATAGTGCCGGCCAACCGGGTAAAGCCATCCATGGGGGTAATGGCCACTTTGGCCTCCATCAATATAGCCGGTATACGAACCGGGGTAGGTCTGTCTACATCAATTCGATACCCTTTACCGGCTTGCAGGGGTAGGTTCACCCCGAGTTTTTTACTCAAAAGGGGACTCCAGGCCCCGGAAGCCATGACAATTTCGTCTGCTTCAAAGAACCCTTTAGTGGTATGGACTCCCGTAAGGGTGTTGCCATTGGAATTAAATCCGGTAACAGTAGTCCCGGTATGAATTTCGACCCCTGCCTGTGGAAGGAAGGATTTGAAGCGCTCCATGAGCTGGGTAGGTGTGGTGTGTGCATCGCACAGGTAGTGAATGCCTCCCTGGATATCACTATTTAAACCGGGTTGTAATTCCCGGAGCTCCACTTTGTCGACTGCTTTAGCCTCAAGGCCAAGGCCCTGGACGCGTTTCATCACTTCCAGTTCTTCCGCACCTGATTCCTCGGACTTAAAAAGCATCAGGAGCCCTTTTTTTTCCAATTGAAAATTTCCCAGATCCCCACTTTGATGCATCTCTTCATAGAGCGCTTTGCTCAACACGTTGATCCGCGCTATAACAGGAATGGCACGTTCAACTTTTTGACGGGTGGAAGATCGGTGGAAGTACCAGGCCCATTTCAGGAAATCCCGATCGAAGCGGGGTTTGAGGTAAAAAGGACTGCTGCTGTTAAACATATATTTCAACCCTTTGGCCATCATTCCCGGGGCGGCCAGGGGCACGATATGGCTGGGGGTCAGATAACCTGCATTGACGTAGGAGGCTCCCCCGTTCATTTCAGATTTATCCAGTACAACGACCTGGTGTCCTGATTTTTGGAGGTAATAGGCAGAACTCAGTCCCATTATTCCCCCGCCGATAACGACGACATTTTTTGCCATGTTTAAGACGGATAATGAGGTCTAATGTACGGATTCAGTTTGAATTCTCCTGTCTTCCTATTGCGGCAGCGGATCGCACGACTGGGGTACCTTCGCTCCGCTCGGTGCTCCATTGT
>NZ_JBAVZJ010000206.1:0-8075 GCF_049588695.1 Robiginitalea sp. | reverse complement strand
GTAGGCATACCGCTTGGGGGGGCGAGGGGCCTCTGTTAGCCGGGCATTTGGTATCAGCGCCCCACTGGAGTCAACCGCATCTTCGCCTTTTTTGATCTTTCGGTAATAGGCTTTATCAATCCCGTATTTCTCCACGGCTTCCGGTATAAGCCTGCGTCCCCCCCCCGAGAGGGTAAAAAGAAATCCATTGGTGTAAATGCGGTGGTCCAGCGGCAGGGTGCGGACCGAGAAGGTGGCATCTTCAAAAATCAGTTCGGAATCCGGGGCGGAAAGTTCGTGGAAATGCAAGGGAAAGTCGGTCCAGGAATCCCCGATTTTCAACAAGAGCGTAATGGCCTTCTGAATCCCAACCGGCCCGTAGATATGCAGGGGCTTTTCCCGTCCCAGGAGGCGAAACGTAGCAATGAGCCCGGGGAGACCGAAGAAGTGGTCTCCATGCAGGTGTGAAATAAAAATATGCTGGATCCTGTTAAAGCGCACCTTGAACCGGCGCAATTGCATTTGGGTACCCTCCCCACAATCGATAAGCACCAGGTGTTTCCCTGCCTCGAGAACCTGCCCGCTTGGTGGAGCCAGAAATCTCGGGGTAGCCGCATAACACCCGAGTATTTGTAAACGCATCTTCAGGCCACCCCCCATAAATCAAAGGTCCAGGTCCCGTTCAATCTCTTCCATTTCAATAATGTCACGGGCCTCCTGAAGGGTCGGCGCCATACTGATCTCCTCAGGGATATCGTCGGGTGCAACGGCGCTGCTGACCAGGACGAAAGACTTGCCACTTCCCCGGTGTGTATTGGAAAGCTCCATAAACTCAAGCAGGTCTGATGTCTTCAGGTTTCCAAACGAAAACAGGTTGAGAATCAGGTGGTCGTTCTTTAGTTTTGGATAGGCTTGTTTCAGGTTTTTTATAAAAGTGGCCAGGGAGGCCTTCTCCTGAAGTACTATCGTAGTATTTCCGTCTCGATCAAAAATCATAGAGCTTATTTTATTTTTGAAGCAAGCAAATAGATCACGGCCATACGGATGGCCACTCCATTCTCAACCTGGTTGAGGATAATCGACTGGTCTGAATCGGCGACGTCGCTGGTAATCTCAACCCCGCGGTTGATAGGGCCCGGGTGCATGATCACAACCTCTTTATCCAGGCTGTCAAGCAACGCTTTATTCACCCCGTACTGCATGGTATACTCCCTGAGGGTAGGGAAATAACTCATGTCCATCCGCTCGTTCTGGATGCGCAGCATATTGGCTACATCGCACCATTCCAAAGCCTTTCTAAGATCGTATTCAACCTGAATCCCCAGGGTTTCAATATATTTGGGAATCAACGTTTTAGGACCGCAAACCTTAACTTCTGCTCCCAGCATTTGCAGGGCGAATATATTGGACAGGGCCACCCGTGAATGAAGGATGTCACCGACGATAACCACTTTGCGGCCGGCCACCCCGCCCAGGCGTTCCCGGATGGAAAAGGTGTCGAGCAGCGCCTGCGTCGGGTGTTCATGAGCGCCATCCCCCGCATTGATGATAGAAGCCCCCACATGCCTGGAAAGGAAGATCCCCGCCCCGGCGTTCGGATGCCGGAGGACCACCATATCGACCTTCATAGACAGGATGTTATTTACGGTATCGATCAGGGTTTCCCCTTTCCGAACTGAGGATTGGGCAGCTGAAAAGTTAATGACATCAGCGGACAGTCTTTTTTCGGCCAGTTCAAAGGACAGGCGCGTACGGGTACTGTTCTCAAAAAAGATATTGGCTATGGTAATGTCGCGGAGGGAAGGAACTTTTTTGATGCTCCGACTTAAAACCTCTTTAAAATGATCTGCCGTTTCAAAAATCAGATCGAGATCCTCCTTTTGAAGGTATTTGATTCCCAGCAAATGTCGTACACTCAGGTCACTCATACTTTTAAGGGCTAATCAGGTATACTGCATCTTCTCCTTCGTTCTCCTTCCAGCAGACCTTTACGCGTTCCTCTTTGATGGCATCCACCTGTCGGCCCCTGTAATCCGGCTGAATGGGTAAATGCCGGCTGAACCTCCGGTCGATCAGGGTCAGCAATTCTATGGCACCCGGCCGCCCAAAAGACTGCAAGGCTGTCAGGGCCGCCCGAATACTCCTGCCGGTATAGAGAACATCATCGATAAGGACAACCCGCTTGCCCTCCACGAGAAAATCGATTTGGGTACTGCTGGCCGAAAGGGTTTTATCGCCCCGACGGAAATCATCCCGGTAAAACGTGATGTCCAAAAGCCCGAAGGGGATGTGTTTTACTTTGTAATCATCGCGGAGGATATCCCGCAACCTGTGGGCGAGAAAGGTGCCCCTTGGCTGTAAACCGATGAGTACTGAATCCGAAAAAGTCAAATGATTTTCTAAGAGCTGACAGGCCAGTCGGTGCAGGATGATGTCGATTTCTTTTGAAGAAAGAAGGACTTTTTGAATCATACGGGTTCGAACCTATGGCGTCGCAAGGCAAAAATAGGCAATTCTGCCAAATACATCGGGCAAATAAATTTCAAGGCTTAACGATGGGCCGCATAGCCATAAAAAACCCCGGAGAAAAAATCCGGGGTTTGAATGTTCAGGAAGCGAAGCGGCTTACTTCTTTTTCTTGCTGCTGGCTTCCATCTTGTCCTTAAGGGCCTGCAACTGCTCGTTGGCATCTCCCAAAGTGGGCTTTGCTTCATCCGTAGCCGTAGCTTTCTTGCGCGCTGCCCGTACATTTCGCTGCTCTTCTTCCCGGAAGATTGCTGTATGGCTGGCTACTACCCTTTTCAGGTCCTTGTTGAATTCAATGATCTTAAATTCCGCCTCATCCCCTTTGGAGAGTTTTTTTCCGTCCTCCTTCACCAAATGGCGTTGGGGAACAAAAGCAGTAATATCGTCATTGAGCTCAATAATGGCTCCTTTATCCACGATTTCCTTGAGGACTACCTTATGTACAGTACCCTCTCCGAATTCGCTTTCGTATTTGTCCCATGGGTTCTCAGTGGTCTGTTTGTGACCCAGACTGAGTTTACGTCCGTCTACATCGAGTTCAAGCACTTCTACTTCGAGTTCGTCCCCAACGGTTACGAATTCAGACGGGTGCTTGATCTTCTTGGTCCATGAGAGGTCTGAAATGTAAATCAGGCCATCGATACCTTCTTCCAGCTCTACAAATACACCGAAATTGGTGAAGTTGCGAACAATCCCTTTATGACGGGAGCCTACAGGGTATTTCGTTGTGATATCAGTCCATGGATCCGGAGTGAGTTGCTTCAGTCCCAGGGACATCTTGCGATCTTCCCGGTCAAGGGTCAGGACCACAGCTTCCAGCTGGTCTCCTACCTTGACAAAGTCCTGTGCGGAGCGCAGGTGGGTAGACCAGGACATTTCCGATACGTGAATAAGGCCTTCAACGCCTTCAGCCACTTCCAGGAATGCGCCGTAATCTGCAATGACCACAACCTTACCTTTTACCTTATCTCCTATCTTAATCTCATCGCCGAGGGCATCCCATGGATGCTTTTCAAGCTGCTTGAGACCTAATTGTATACGCGATTTGTTGTCGTCGAAATCCAGGATAACCACATTGAGTTTCTGGTCGAGATCCACCACTTCGCTCGGGTGGTTGATGCGGCTCCAGGAAAGATCCGTGATATGCACCAGGCCATCCACGCCCCCAAGATCGATAAAGACACCATAAGAGGTGATGTTTTTCACCACTCCTTCCAGTACCTGACCTTTTTCCAGTTGGCTGATAATCTCCTTTTTCTGCTCTTCGATATCGGCTTCGATAAGCGCTTTGTGGGAGACCACCACGTTCTTGAACTCCTGGTTGATCTTCACCACCTTGAATTCCATGGTCTTCCCGACGTACTGATCGTAGTCGCGAATAGGTTTGACGTCGATTTGTGAACCGGGCAGGAATGCCTCAATTCCAAATACATCGACAATCATCCCTCCTTTGGTCCGGCATTTGATAAAGCCGGTTACTACTTCTTCTTTCTCATAAGCCGTATTGATACGCTCCCAGGCTTTAATGGTACGGGCTTTCCGGTGGGAAAGTACCAGCTGACCGCTGCGATCCTCACGGATGTCGATCAGTACCTCTACGGTATCCCCTATCTTCAGGTCCGGGTTGTACCGGAACTCATTCAGGGAAATAACCCCTTCTGATTTCGCATTGATGTCGATAATGGCTTCCCGGTCGGTCAGGTGCGTTACCGTACCTTCCACAACCTCGGAATCCGCGGTGTCCACAAAATTGCTGGCCACCAAATCTTCGAATTCTTTAAGTTTTTCGTCTTCAACCCGCTCGATTCCCTCTTCGTACTTCTCCCAATCGAAGTTTTCCAGGAATTCCTGCGGATCTTGTTGTTTTACAGGCGCTTCCACCTGTGTTTTTGGCTCAACGGCTTCTACCGTCTCCCCTGTTTTTTGTGCTTCAGCCATGTGCTGAGTTAAGTTTGTATTCCAGGGTTTCTCAAGAGTCAAGCACCTCCCCGGAAGCTATTTTACATCAGTGATTTTAACCCTTTTTCTCTTGACTATCTGCAAAAAAGGTGTGCAAAAATACAACATTCTACGGCTTTATCCAATATTTTTTAAGCGTATGCATACCCCGATGATCTGCACATCAAAATCAGGAAATACCGGGGGTAGAAGGGTGGTAAATCCTGCCGCATTCCATATCTTTAGGGGCGTAGAAGGAGAAACTTTTGTTAACTTAAATATTTTTTAGAGTAATGAGCGTAAAAGACAAGTATCAATCGGTCTTGAGCCTGGGTGAAAAGCTCGGGGCCAAAGAAGGAAAAGTGGTTGTGGAAGACGGAGTCCTTAAAATCAAGGGAACGGTTAAAACACAATACGAAAAAGACATACTTTGGGATGAGATCAAGAAAGTCGGCGGTGAAAAACCTTCGGATCTTCTGGCAAACATCATCGTCGAGGACACTTCAGTGTACCATCGGCACGAAGTAAAAAGCGGGGAATCCCTGAGTAAAATCGCAAAACACTACTACGGAGATATGATGAAGTATAAAGCGATTTTTGAGGCGAACACCAACCTGCTTGACAATCCGGACATGATTCATCCGGGCCAGGTTTTGGTTATCCCAAATCTTTGAAAACTTCCATCAAAAATTTGAGGCGTCCGGGTTCCGGGCGCCTATTTTTTTGCCTTTAGGATTCGCTCTGCATAGGAGCGTACCCGCTCGTATTGCTCTTTCAAACCCATATCGCTATTGTCGAGGCGGATGGCATCGGCAGCCTGGGTCAGTGGGGACACCTCCCGGTTGGAATCCAAATGGTCCCGGTGGCGTACGTTTTTGAGCACCTCCGCATAGCTGACCGTTTCTCCCCGCTCCAGTAATTCCTTATACCGGCGTGCAGCCCGTGTTTCAGGGGCCGCAGTCATAAAAAGCTTGAGTTCCGCCCCGGGCAATACCACCGTGCCGATATCCCGGCCATCCATGACCACACCCTTTTCGGCGCCCATTTCCTGCTGTAGTGCCACGAGTTTTGTGCGGACCTGAGGGATTGCAGCCACTTCACTGACATAGCGGGATACCTCTATAGTCCGGATTTGCTTTTCTACGTTTTTTCCGTTCAGGTGTATCTCGGAACGCCCGGTTTCAGGATTCACTTTAAAGTCCAGTTCCAATGCCTGAAGATGTTCTAGTAATCCGGCTTCGTCAAGTGTATCATCGACTAAGCCGTTCTCAAGGGCAAACAAGGCCACAGCGCGGTACATGGCACCGGAATCGATATAAACGTAGCCCAGGGACCTGGCCAGCTCCCGCGCCAGGGTACTCTTTCCGGTGGAAGAATGGCCGTCAATGGCGATTGAAATCTTTTTCATACTCAAAAATACACAAATCCTTCAGGCACGGGAATTGTTAAAACTTCGACTGAGACCCCGATAATTTCCTCCTCAGAGCTTTTTCGGGTTTTTGACCTTTTGCTTTAAGAGGGCGATTTCGATAACTTCTTTCATGTCCTTTACATAATGAAAGGTCAGGCCCTTGAGGTAGTTTGCCTTGATCTCCGCAATATCACGGCGGTTCTCTTCGCATAAAATCACCTCCTTAATCCGCGCGCGCTTCGCAGCGAGTATCTTCTCCTTGATCCCACCTACGGGCAGGACTTTCCCCCTCAGGGTAATTTCGCCTGTCATCGCCAGGCTTTTCTTCACTTTCCTCTGGGTGAAAAGGCTCACAAGGGAAGTAAGCATGGTTATACCCGCACTGGGTCCGTCTTTGGGGGTAGCCCCCTCCGGTACGTGGATGTGGACATTGTACTTCGCAAAGACTTCCGGGTCTATCCCCAGTTCCTCCGCATTGGATTTGATGTATTCCATGGCGATCGTGGCAGATTCTTTCATCACCTGCCCCAGGTTTCCTGTGATGTTCAGGTTGCCCTTACCCCTTGAAAGAATGGATTCAATAAAGAGGATATCCCCACCTACACTGGTCCAGGCCAGGCCTGTAACCACTCCGGCCACGTCGTTGTTCTCATATTTATCCCGCTCCATCCTGGGTGGTCCGAGGATGCTTTCCACATCGGCCAGGCTGACCTTTGGATCATAGCTCGTATCGGTAGCTATATTCTTTGCCGCGTACCGAACCATTTTTGCGATTTTCTTTTCCAGGCCGCGCACTCCGGATTCCCGTGTATATCCCTCGACGATCTTCTCCATTTGTCGCTTTCCGATACGCAGGTCTTTAGACTTCAGTCCATGTTCCCGCAGTTGTTTCGGCAGCAGGTGGCGTTTGGCGATCTCCACCTTTTCTTCTATGGTATAACCGGTCACCTTAATAATCTCCATACGGTCCCGAAGGGCAGGCTGAATATTCCCCAGGCTATTGGCCGTGGCTATAAACATTACCTTGGAAAGGTCGTACCCGAGTTCCAGGAAATTGTCGTAAAATTCCGTGTTTTGCTCCGGGTCGAGCACCTCCAGCATGGCGGAGGAAGGATCTCCCTGATAACTCGAGGAGAGCTTGTCGATTTCGTCCAGGACGAAAACAGGGTTGGAGGTTCCCGCTTTCTTTATGCTCTGCAAGATACGGCCGGGCATGGCACCGATATACGTTTTACGGTGTCCGCGAATCTCAGCTTCATCCCTTAATCCCCCCAGGGACATCCGGACGTACTCCCTGCCCAATGCCTCGGCTACCGATTTACCCAGGGAGGTCTTCCCCACCCCGGGAGGCCCGTATAAGCAAAGGATAGGGGATTTCATATCCTGCCGGAGTTTGAGCACGGCCAGATACTCCACAATGCGTTGTTTCACGTCTTCGAGACCGTAGTGATCGCGATCCAGAATGCGCTCGGCCCGCTTCAGGTCGAAAATATCCTCAGAATAGTGCTCCCAGGGAAGGTCGAGGATCAGGTCGAGGTAGTTCCGCTGTATGGAGTACTCAGCCACCTGCGGATTCATCCGCTGCAATTTGGCCAGTTCTTTCCCGAAGTGATCGGAAACCTTTTCGCTCCATTGCTTCTCTTTGGCCCGGGCTTCCATCTCGTCGATCTCCTCATCATAGGATATCCCACCGAGTTCCTCCTGTATGGTTTTCATCTGCTGGTGCAGAAAATACTCCCGCTGTTGCTGGTCCATATCGGAGCGGACCTTGGAGTGCAATTCATTGCGGAGTTCGAGTTTCTGCAGCTCTGTGTTGAGATGCTTGAGTGTAGCCAGGGCCCGCTCCTGCAGATCCCCAATCTCCAGGAGTTCCTGTTTGTCTGCTACCGGCAGGTTGAGGTTGGAGGAGACAAAATTGATCAAAAAGGAATTACTCTGAATATTCTTGATCGCAAAGGCGGCTTCACTTGGAATGTTCGGGTTGTCCTTTATGATTTGCAGGGCCAGTTCCTTAACCGATTCGATAATCGTGGTAAACTCGGCTCCGGTTTCGTCCGGGCGGGTTTCAGCAGCCTCGCGGACGGTAGCTGTCATATACGGTTTTTCGGTCAGGACCTCTGCGATTTCGAAGCGCTTTTTACCCTGAATAATTACAGTTGTATTCCCATCGGGCATTTTAAGGACCCTGAGGATCCTCGCCACCGTACCCAGGGTATTGATA
>NZ_JBAVZJ010000205.1:0-2955 GCF_049588695.1 Robiginitalea sp. | reverse complement strand
CCCTAAAACGGGCAATTTAAGCGATTACGCCGGATCCCAGTAACTCCTCTCCCTCATACCAGGCCACAAACTGACCCGGGGTTATCGCAGACTGAGGTTCTGAAAACTCCACATATAATCCCTTTTCGGCTTTAACAAGTACGGCAGATTGAAGTTCCTGCCGGTAGCGAATTCGTGCCATCACTTTGAGTTCTTCCCCCGGAGCCAGGGTGAGATCCGGCCGGACCCAGTGCACTTCCTCCTCCATTACATAGAGTGCCTTGCGATAAAGCCCGGGATGGGCCTTACCCTCACCGGTATAGATAATATTCTCCCTGACATCCGTCTGAATCACAAAAAGGGGTTCCGGGGTTCCCCCCACATCCAGGCCCTTGCGCTGGCCTACTGTAAAATAATGAGCCCCCTGATGCCTTCCGACCACTGTACCATCAGCAGGCTCCAACTCGAGGGATTTGGAAAGGGCTGTGAGCTCTGCTTCCCTTGAAGAGAACTCCGTACCTACAGGTTGCAATTTGTCGGCATCGGCAGGAATGGTTATAATATTCCCCTCTTTTGGGGAGAGTTGTTGCTGAAGAAATTCGGGAAGCCGCACTTTGCCAATAAAACACAAACCCTGGGAGTCCCTTTTTTCAGCTGTAATCAATCCGTGTGCCCTTGCCAGTTCCCGTACTTCTGATTTTTGAAGATCCCCTATGGGAAAAAGTGCCCGGGAGAGTTGCTCCTGGTTGAGTTGGCACAAAAAATAAGATTGGTCCTTATTCGGGTCTTTACCTGCGAGTAGTTGATATACCCCCTCTCCGGAAGCCGAGGTGGTGTTCCCCTTGCGGCAATAGTGGCCCGTAGCGACATAGTCGGCCCCCAATTCCAGGGCCATCTTTAAAAAAAGATCGAATTTTATCTCCCGGTTACAGAGTACATCAGGGTTGGGCGTCCTGCCCATCTCGTATTCCCGAAACATATAATCTACGATCCGCTCTTTATATTCCACACTCAAATCCACTACCTGGAAAGGGATGCCGAGCTTTTCAGCCACGATAAGGGCGTCATTACTGTCCTCCAGCCAGGGGCATTCCCGTGAAATAACCACAGAATCGTCGTGCCAGTTTTTCATAAACAGGCCAATGACTTCATAACCCTGCTCCTGAAGCAACAAGGCCGCCACACTACTGTCCACTCCCCCGGAAAGGCCGACTACAACTTTTTTCATACCTGGAAATTCGTTGCAAAATTACAAAAATCACAACGTATAATTCATTTTGTTTAAGCTTGTTAACCCTTTAAAAGACAGTAATGATCGACAAACGACACTCCAAACAATCAGTTTTTTTTAGTGAGTACACGCAACGATGCCCGCAATACCGCATCTATAGGGCGATACAGTACGATTGAACTTTTATTAGTTAAACTTTTATTAAGAAGGATTGTATTGTTTAACCATTTTTTACTTTTGCTAAACAATTAAACAAATTTAATCATGAAAAAAACTGTTTTACTTATGAGGATGTTTTTCCTCGGACTTTTATTTATTTCTGCCACCGCGTGTTCGGATGACGACGACGGGGACAACGGCGGAGGAAACGATGATCCTAACATCGTAGAGGTAGCCCTGGGAACTCCGGAGCTTACCAATTTAGTTGCTGCCCTTCAGGCTGCCGATGGAGATTTAGTTAATTTGTTGCAAACCGACGGACCCTTTACTGTGTTGGCTCCCAACAATGCGGCTTTTGCATCATTCTTATCAGCCAATGGATTTGGTTCTTTGGAAGATGTACCTTCAGACGTGCTTGAAGCTATCTTGCTGAACCATGTTATACAGGCAGATGTATCCTCCGGAGACCTTGCCGGCCTTGGAAGAGGATACACGAATACCAGTGCCTCGGGGGCGAATAATCTTCCCATCAGCCTCTATTTTAACGCCGAGAGCGGAGTGCGTTTTAACAATGTTTCTGCTGTAACTTCAGGAGGAGCAGATATCGATGCCTCTAACGGAACTATCCATATCGTGGATGCGGTTATCCCAATCCCTAATATTGTAGACCATGCTGTGGCCAATTCAGATTTCAGTTCCCTGGTTGCTGCGCTAGGGGCAGCTGACGGAGACCTGATCGATGCATTGAACGGAGATGGGCCTTTCACTGTCCTTGCTCCTGACAATGATGCTTTCGCTACATTCTTAGACGGAGCACCTTTAGGAGGCATCAACACAACAGTGCTTACACGTACTTTGTTAAACCACGTCATTGGCGCTAACGTAACTTCTCCCGATCTTTCGGCTTTAGGCGCAGGTTATACCAATACAAGTGTTGCTGGGCCTGGGCAAAACGCCATGAGCCTTTATTTCAACACTTCAGACGGGGTTGTATTCAATGGAATTTCATCTGTAACTGAAGCAGACATTGTAGGGTCTAATGGTATCATCCACGCTGTGGACGCGGTAATCGCCCTTCCAACTGTAGTCACTTTTGCTGCGGCTGACCCAAATTTCTCAACATTGGTTACAGCACTTACAGATTTAACTCCAGATGTAGACTATGTAGAGATTCTTTCCCGTACCGAAGGTGAGAATCTGGATGATATCAATCCAGAGTTCACAGTATTTGCCCCGACGAATGATGCTTTCGACGATTTGGACGAAATTCCAGGTGAGACAACATTAATTCAGGTTTTGAACCACCACGTAGTAACTATGGCGAACATAGCGTCAACAGATCTTACAGGGAATGATACCGTAGAGACCCTGCAGGGAGATAACATCACCATCACTGCTCCGGGTACAGGAGACAATATTGCTGATGTTGAAGATGGTGCCGGAAACACTGACATCGGTATTATCGCTGTAGATGTCCAGGCAGACAACGGTGTCATTCATGTACTGAATAAAGTGATGATCCCGAATTTGTAATAAGAGGAAAAAAGCACTACAGCTTTTATAAATTGAAAAGGCCGCTCTGAGAG
>NZ_JBAVZJ010000204.1:0-8433 GCF_049588695.1 Robiginitalea sp. | reverse complement strand
CTATATACGTGGAAACGGTTCTTCCGAAGGAGGGGTAATCTTAACCACTTTTGACCAGAATTGGTTTGAAGTTCTCGAACTCCCCTTCCTTCCGGAGGATATCGAAATACAGGAAGTTCAATAAATCCGAAGTTTTTGAACCAGCGTCCAATGGGCACAATCGCTAAGGCCCGTTCCGATTTTTCCATCCCAAAGGCAGACCGTTGGCCGATTAAAGACTGAAATTCAGGACTGGTAAAGGATTATTTAGTAATTTTCTCATATAACTTAAGCGGAATCACAATTTCGCGCCCGGATGTTCGAGTTCCCCACAACGTTATGACTATGGATTATACAGAAATCAAATCGATTCGAACTTCGGTCAGCTACTGGTATATCATTCTGTTGATTGGCCTTATCTATCTGGCCGTTGGCTTTATGGTCCTGGTGCGCCCGGTGGAAGCCTTGATTGCCCTGGCCACCCTATTGGGATTCGGATTTATTTTGGCAGGCATTATCGAGATCGTATTTTCCCTGGCGAATCGCAGGGAAATGCACAACTGGGGTTGGCCATTCGTCCTGGGCATACTCACATTGCTCGTAGGCATTCTTTTTGTTTCAAATCCCGATTTCACGATTCTGCTGATGTCCCTCACTATGGGGTTTTTAGTTTTATTTAGGTCTATTGCGGCCATTATTTTTTCGCTGGATATCAAGAATTACGGTGCTAAATATTGGTGGGTCCTGATGGGGCTGGCTGTTTTGGGCATCTTTTTCTCCTTTGCCCTCCTGATGAGCCATATGCTATCCGGGGGTATGATTATAATCTGGACCGGGCTTTCTTTTATTTCGGCTGGAGTTTACAATCTGTTCCTGTCCCTGAGACTTCGCAAATTAAAAGGAATCTCTTCCCGCCTTTCCGAAGAGTTAGTCGCCAAGTACCGGGAGGTTCAAAGCGAAATCCAAAGGGAACTCAGCAAACGCTGAGCCCCTGTTTGAACCCCACTTCAAACTGAGTAAAACAAGGCCTGATTCCTTCTGTTCTAATGGTGTTATTTAAGCCAAAGAAAATACTGGAACAGATTCCGTATATTTATTCACCTTTTTTAGAAGGAAGGGGCTTTTGGAAATCATCAGTATCATATCAATAGTAGCTACGGTTATCGGCTTGCTGGCCTTTGGCATTATTGCGATTAAACACAAAAGGAACCGTTACCAGAAGTTGCTTTTTTTGGTATTTATCTTTTCCTTAACCTATAATGCCTTTCTCTCCTTCCTGGCCACCAGTGGATCATTGCTCGAATACCCGCATTTTTACAGAACTGCCAGCCCCTTTCTTTACTGTATACCTATCGCGCTGTACCTCCTCGCAAAGGCTATTGGCAAAAACCAGAATGCTCCTGCTCGTTCAGATTATGTGTTGTTGCTCATTCCCCTTTTACACCTGGCAGAATTAACACCCTTCTATTTTCAAAATTCTGCGCTAAAACTCCAGCACCTTGGGAATTTAACCGCCAATCCGGATATCATGGTCTTTGACAAGGTCAGTCTGATCCCCAGCAACTGGCATTATTTTTTTCAATTGAGTCTGGGGGCCGTACTGATGACAATAACTTTCCTTAGGACCCTGAAGTACAGGAAAAATCCAGGTGGGAATTCAAGGAAGCGCAAACTGATCTGGATCAATTGGATTTCACTTTTCCTGGGTTCATGTTTTGCCATTCTCGTGGTGCTTTTACTTATTGATCCTGAAAGCCTGAATATTTACGTCTATGGTGCTTTCCTTATTACCGCATCCCTGCTTATCGTATTCCTGGGACTTTTCCTGGAACCTCATGTGCTCTATGGCACCTTACACAGCGAAAACCTCAAAAGACTGACTTCTGGGAAATCCCGGACGCAAAACAGTCCTGGGGATGAAGATCTGGCCTTTAGAAAATTAATTGACACCTATTTTGAGACAGAGCAGTCCTATTTGCAGCCTTCTTTCCGGCAGGCAGATCTGGCCTCTGATTTGAATATATCCCGGAACACCCTATCGGCTATGATTAACCGAACTTATGAAATGAATTTTAACCAACTCCTCAATGAAAAACGGATTGAATTTGCGCTGAAAAATCTGGAGGATTCCAAATGGGAACACCTGAGCCTCGAAGGGATCGCACGGGAAGTAGGTTTCAAGTCGAGAACCACTTTTAATAAAGCTTTTAAATCAAAAACGGGCTGTACCCCTTCCAGGTACAGGACGGCCCAGGTACCGGGATAGTTTAGCGTATTTCATCTTATTTCCACCTATTTTGTACAACATTACAATCTTGGACGTCTTCGAGGGAACAGAGAACTTATTTTCTGGCCTTTTATCCTATATTTCCACTTGCAAGTAATTAGCCGCCTGGCCACGCCTCCTTCCTTCTATCTAATCTGAAGCGTGACCAGGCTTTTTTTTAAAAAACCAACCCATGCAACCCATCAAAACAGTCCGTAATTCTGTCAAAAATTGGTACATCCTTTTAATTGTTGGCCTGATTTTCCTCTCAGGGGGAATCTATAGCTTTATTTCTCCGGAAAACTCATTTTTAGCACTGGCACTGTTCTTCGGGTGGTCTTTTGTGATCTCCGGAGCTATTGAGATCATCTTTTCGGTATCCAACAGGGAGGAACTGGAAAACTGGGGATGGACGCTCATCTTCGGAGTCATTACATTTCTGGTAGGATTGCTGCTGATTGACAGACCGGGAATCACAGAGGTAATCCTGGCCTTTAGTCTTGGCTTTCTCGTCTTGTTCCGATCTATCGGAGCTATCAGTTTCGCTTTAGATCTTAAAAATTATGAGGATAACTCCGGATGGGGGACCCTCCTTGCCTTCGGGATCCTGGGGGTACTCTTCTCCTTTCTCTTACTTTGGCGACCTGGTTTTGCAGGTATGACGATTGTTTTCTGGATCGGGCTGGCGCTTGTCACCGCGGGGGTGTTCAGCATTTATTTATCCCTCAAACTGCGCAAACTCAAAGGGGTGAGTACAAAAATTTCCTCGGAACTCAAGAGTCGGTTTGACAGTGTTCAGGAAGAGATCAAAAATGAACTTGGCAAGTAATCATCAGTCTATTCTATTTTCTTTCAGTGAAACCTCGGTCGTCCTCCTTTTTCCATTCATTTCTGCGTGTTTTTTATCCTCTTAACTATTTGTTAAAATCCACTAAAAAACTTACATTTAAGTTTGCTCATTCGCCCATTACAAGAGTCTTATCAATTGAAAAAGTGATAGGACAGGACCAAAATACTTTAACACTGTCGGAATCCCGATACAGGAGTTTCTATTGTGGGTTACCTGGTCATTCGAAAGTCAAAGGTGTTCACCTAAATCGATCGTATTTCATCCTGTGAATTGCACATGAGACCTGAAAATAATACTAATAAAAACAACAAAACCTTAATTAAATACTATTCATGAAATTTACGGGCCTTGCGCAAATACTGTTTTCACTAATTCTTTTGTTCGCGCTCAACGCAGAGCTAAGGGCGCAGGAAGGATCTTCAACATTGACCGACGTGGAGTCTGAAATGGAAGAAGAATTTGAAGAAGAAGAAGAAGAAGAAGAAGAAGAAGAATCCCGACATTATTTCAGCGTAATGGTTGCTCACGATCACGTGAAGCAGGGCCTTAAAAACGGCGAGCAGACCTGGTTGAGCCTGCCATCATTTATGTTGGCTTATAATTACATAATCAACGAGCGCTTTGCAGTGGGGATAGCCGGTGATATTATTTTAGAAGAGTTCAACGTTGAGGCCAACAAAGTGGATGAAGTACTGGAACGCTCTTATCCGATTGCTTTAGTAGCAACGGGCACATACAGGTTGATCAATCACGTTGGGATTCTGGCCGGTGGAGGTTTTGAATACGCCAAAGAAGAAACCTTCGGCTTGGTCCGCTTCGGTTTAGAGCCTTATTTGAAGATTTCAAACCATCTGGAATTAGTACTCAATCTTACGTATGACATCAAAATAGATGCCTACGACAACTGGAATCTGGGATTTGGGGTAGCTATCGGATTATAACGCGGACAGAGAAGTAATAGAATACGATTTAAATACATAAACCCTTTAATTATATGAAAATGAAACCAAAAAAAATTCTCACACTTGTAATGCTGTTAGCACTGAGCAGCACCATGGCACAAACTTTCACCATGGGCAAAAAGTGCAAAGAAGCTTATGCCAGCGCACAGGCAGCTTTAAGCGCTAAGTCTTATCAGGACGCCCTGTCATTGTATAAAGCATTTTCAGAAGACTGTAAAACAAAAGACGCCAAGATCCTGGCTTCCGAAGGTAAAGCCGAAGCCTATAACGGTCTGGGAATGCACGCCGAAGCCATTGCCGAGGCAGATGATGTTCTCAAAAGAACCAAAAACCGGAGCCTTGCAGGGCACTTTCAAAAAGCGGTAGCCCTAAATGCCACCGGAGATATTGAGGGTTCCAAAGCCCAACTGGAGTCTCTGATGCAACTCACAGAAATGAACCAAAACACAGCACAACGGGCCTCGAACTATGCGCTGATGGCTGCGCTCTACGACCGCCAAATGGGTCAAATGGATTCAGCCATGGTCTATCTGAACAAGGCCAAGGAATTGGATCCCGGAAACGTAAATTATATCCTGCAAGAGGGAGATATGTATCTGGTACATGACGACTTTAAGAGTGCTTATGCTGTTTACGACGAAGCCGCCCGGTTATATCCGGACTCCCAGGAAGTCTACATCTCCAAGAGCAACGCCGGACTTATGGAAATGAATAAAAAATACGGCACCAGTAAAGCACAGGATCTTCGCGAGATGATGTCAGATGCTGAAAAGGCCGCTATTTGCGGTGATCTTTCCAGGGCTATAGAACTGGGATATAAGGATATGAATAAGGAAATGTTTAAAGCACTCGTTTGTCAATAATTTTAATTAATCCAAAAACGATGAAAAGAACACTATCAATAACACTATCCGTATTTCTTGCCCTCTCAATGCTCGTGAGCTGTTCGGCAATTCAGAATTCGAATAAACAGCAACAAGGCACCGCCGCAGGTGCCGCAGGAGGAGCCCTTCTTGGGGCGGCCGTTTCAGGGGGCAGCATATGGGGAATCCTGGCCGGTGCGGCCATTGGGGGAATAGCCGGGAACCTTATCGGCAAAAAAATGGACCAGCAAGCCAAGGAACTGACCCAGGCCGTACCTACTGCTGAAGTCCAGCGTGTGGGCGAGGGAATCAATATGACCTTTGATGCGACCCTGGCCTTTAAGATTAATTCGGCGGCTATAAGCGACAGTTACAAGAGTGATCTGAATGCTGCCGCTTCAGTCTTCAAGAATTACGAGGACACCAACATCCATATTGAAGGCCACACGGACGATACCGGATCTGCCGAATACAATATGACCCTTTCTAAAAAGCGTGCGAATGCTGTCCGGGATTACTTGATTGCCCAGGGCGTGGATGGCTCCCGTCTGGAAGCCAGATGGTATGGAGAAACCCAGCCCAAATATCCCAACGATGAGGCCAACCGGGCTAAAAACCGTCGTGTAGAACTGGGTATTTACGCCAACGACGAGATGATTGATGCCGCCAAAAGCGGAGAACTCGACTAATTGTATTCCCAATAGGTGATCGTATAATTTGAAAATATAGCCTGGTTGTTGTGACCGGGCTATATTTCTTTTTATTTGAACACGGGGGTAATCAACTGAATAATTCAAATCCTTTATAATTTTTAATAATGTAAATCACAACTTGTATCACTGCTATGAAAACAAAGAAAAGCACCCCATTTTCAATATTACCTATAATATGTTTAATGGTTCTTTTCTCCTGTAAAGGTGATAAAGAAGTACAATCCGGGGAGACAAGTACCGCAACGGTGTACTACGGTGGGGATATCATCACCATGGAGGGTGCTGTACCCCAATATGCCGAAGCCCTCGTTATAAGAAATGGTACTATCGAATTTGCAGGCGCCTCAGAAGAAGCCATGAAAAAAGCAGGGCCCGGGCATAAAATGGCCAACCTGGAAGGAAAAACCCTGTTGCCTGGGTTTATCGACGGGCACGCCCATTTTGGCAACTTCGGGCTTCAGGCAGTGGGTGCCCTGTTGCTGGCTCCCCCGGATGCCGCCTGTAAGGACATCCCTACCCTTATCCAAACCCTTAAAGAGTGGAATACCCCTGAAAACAGGGCACTCACAGGCTGGATTTTCGGAACCGGCTTCGACGATTCCGTTTTGGAAGAAAAGCGCTTCCCCACCCGCCACGACCTCGACCAGGCCAGTACGGAATTCCCTATTATGATTACCCACATCTCAGGGCATTTTGCCGTGGTCAACACCAAAGGGCTCGAAATCCTCGGTTTTACAGCCGAGACCCCGGACCCTGAGGGCGGTATTATCCGACGGGAAGCCGATGGTGAATCACCTAATGGCGTTCTTGAGGAACTTGCGGCCATCCCCTACATGATGCAGGCCCTGATGCCCAAAACCCAGGAAGGTGCTAACCGTTTCTTTAATGAAGGGCAGGATATGGCGCTTTCCTATGGGTATACAACGGCCCAGGAAGGACGGGCCATGCAGAACCATGAACTATTGGCCTCCAAAGCAGAGGCGGGTCAGTTAAAACTGGATGTAGTGAGCTACATCGATTATATGTTCGTCGATCAGTATATGGGATCTGAATGGAATAGTAAAGACTATACCGGTCATTACAGGATCGGAGGCATGAAAGTAACCCTTGACGGTTCCCCACAGGGGCGTACAGCCTGGCGAACCCAGCCTTACCTCCTCCCCCCTGACGGACAGGGACCCGACTATGCCGGGTATCCGGCTATACCTCAGGATTCGACAGTACAGGCCATTTTTGAAAAAGGTTTCAAAAATAACTGGCAAATCCTCGTGCATGGAAACGGGGACGCAGCCATGGACCAAATGATCCGTGCCCTGAAGCCGAATGTGGAAAAATACGGCATAGGGGATCGCCGCAACACCCTTATTCACGGGCAATACATTCGGGAAGACCAAATTGATGCGTTTAAGGAACTCGATGTCATACTTTCTCTCTTCCCCCTACACACCTTTTATTGGGGGGACTGGCACAAACAGATCATCGGCGATTCCCTGGGCAACAGGATCAGCCCCGTGAAAACCGCTCTCGAAAAGGGCCTGAACGTTACCATCCATACCGACGCCCCGGTAGCCCTGCCCAACCTGATGCGGGTGGTCTGGACGGCCGTAACCCGAACTTCCAGATCTGGTGCCGTGATCGGGGAAGCTGAACGCCTGACGCCTTACGAAGCGCTGCAGGCCATTACGATCTGGTCGGCCTACCAACATTTTGAAGAGGACCGAAAAGGAAGCCTCACGCCTGGAAAACTCGCAGACCTGGTTATCCTCGATAATAACCCCCTGAAAGTGGATCCTATGGAAATCAAAGACATTCAAGTGCTACACACGATCAAAGAAGGAAGTTCTGTATTTCAGAAAAATTAATTGTTAAATACCATTACTTGAATTCACACAGACTCAATTCAAAGACAAATCCATTTAAGGGGTTTGACAAAAGTTTGATTGGTTTTTTTCTAATCACTATTATGGCCTATGCCCTATTTATGATATACGAATCCGGCCTTTAAAGGCATACGACCGGGAAAGGTGCACACGCCTCCACTCACCGGGGCTTTGAGATTCAACCATACTGCTTTCACATTTAAATTTGATGCTCGTATGGCTTATTTGCGAAAAGAGTACAAGTGATACAAACAACAGTATGAAAAAGTAATTATATTCTTCGCACTTTTTCTTAGCAGCTTTCTCCTTCGGTCAGGAAACACCTGAAGAATTAACGAAAACAGAGGATGAACTCGCCAAAGAATTACAAAATCCACTGGCCAGCCTAATTAGCCTTCCTTTCCAGAGTAATTTCGATTTTGGTTTTGAACCCGCCGATGGCAGCCGGTGGTTTATGAATATCCAACCCGTTATACCCATGAGCATCAGTGAGGATTGGAACCTCATCGGCAGGGTTATCCTTCCCGTTATTTCCCAAAACGACATATTTGGCGAGAGTGGTAGTCAAACAGGGATAGGTGATGCCCTGGTTACCGGGTTCTTCTCCCCTAAAGCACCGACCAAGGGAGGTCTCATCTGGGGAGCAGGTCCTGTCCTGTCCATTCCCACGGCTACGGACGATCTCCTGGGAAGCGGAAAGTTTTCAATCGGGCCCTCTGTAGTGGGCTTGGCACAGGCTGGCAACATAACCTATGGCGCCCTGGTCAACCATATCTGGTCTGTATTTGGAGCTTCCGACAAGGCCGATGTAAACGCTACCTTTTTCCAGCCATTTGTAGCGCGTAATTTTTCTGGAGGCTACGCTCTGGCGCTCAATACCGGACTCACACAGGACTGGAGGCAAGATGCTACAATTGGGT
>NZ_JBAVZJ010000203.1:0-1668 GCF_049588695.1 Robiginitalea sp. | reverse complement strand
AAATAGCAGTGTCCCTGTATTATACGAGATCGGTTTACGAAACGAAGCCGGAACAGCGATCTCGGATGTTGGGGCCCTGATGGTATACTCAGGTGAAAAAACAGGTCGGAGCCCGAAAGACAAGCGAATAGTACGGAACCCGGAATCTGAAAAAAACATCGACTGGGGGCCCATTAATATTGGCCTGGACGAACATACTTATTTCGTCAATCGGGAGCGCGCTATCGACTATCTCAATATTTGTGAAAGGCTCTTCGTTGTGGATGCCTTTGCAGGCTGGGATCCCAAATACCGCATTAAGGTCCGTATCGTATGTACCCGTGCCTATCACTCCCTGTTTATGCAGAATATGCTGATCATGCCCACGGCAGCTGAGCTGGCTGATTTTGGAACTCCTGATTACGTCATATTTAACGCAGGCGGTTTTCCAGCCAACAGCTATACCTCTGAAATGACCTCAAAGACATCCGTGGATGTGAATTTGGAAAATAAGGAGATCGTCATCCTGGGAACCCAGTATGCCGGGGAGATGAAAAAGGGAATATTCGGGGTGATGAATTATCTGATGCCTCTTGAAGATGTACTGCCGATGCATTGTTCTGCCAATGTAGGTGAGGCCGGGGATGTAACCCTGCTGTTTGGACTCTCCGGCACAGGTAAAACCACGCTGAGCGCCGATCCAAAGCGCAAACTCATCGGGGATGACGAACATTGCTGGACAGACGACGGCACCTTTAATATCGAAGGCGGATGCTATGCAAAAGCGATTGATCTCTCGGCGGAGAGCGAACCGGATATTTTTAATGCGATCCGCTTTGGAACGGTTCTGGAAAACCTGGTTTACGATAAGAGTACCCGACAGGTGGATTATTCAGACACCTCCATTACGCAGAACACCCGGGCGTCCTATCCTATTGAACACATCGAAAATGTTCAGATCCCCTGTGTGGCCGGGCATCCCAAAAACATCATCTTTCTCACTTGTGATGCCTTTGGTGTGCTCCCACCAGTCAGTCGACTAAGCCCGGAGCAGGCGAGTTATCATTTTATATCCGGGTACACTGCAAAGGTTGCGGGGACTGAAATGGGGGTTACCGAACCTCAGGCTACCTTTAGCGCGTGTTTTGGGGCTGCCTTTATGATGTGGCACCCAAATAAATACGCGGAGCTCCTCTCTGATAAAATGAAGGAGCACAAGGTAAATGCCTGGTTGGTGAATACCGGATGGACCGGAGGTGGTCACGGTGTCGGCTCCAGAATCAAGCTCAAATACACCAGGGCTATGATCGATGCTATTCACCGCGGGGATTTCGACAATGTATCATTTGTAAAGGATGAAGCCTTTGGTTTTGAAATTCCCCAAAGCTGCCCTGAGGTTCCCTCGGAAGTACTCAACCCCAAGTCCACCTGGGAAGATAAAGAGAGTTTTGAGACGACCAAGGCTAAATTGATTGGGTTGTTTAACGAAAACTTTAAAAAGTTCGAAGCCGGTGTAAACGCCGATATTTTGAAAGCCGGACCCAAGTCCTGATTTCAGGCTATTAAACCTTAAAAACCCCTGCCTTTGTAAAAAGGCAGGGGTTTTTCTATTCCTGGCGTTCTTGGAACCTATTGTGAGGCCTTGTGCAATTCAGCCATATCGAAAAATCCAAGCACTTCTATTTTAGG
>NZ_JBAVZJ010000202.1:0-2034 GCF_049588695.1 Robiginitalea sp. | reverse complement strand
TATTCGCATAGTTCAGGGAGGTCACCTGGTTGTAGGAAAACTGCCGCGTACTGGCCTGATTCTGAAATCCGGAGGTCGGATTTTCAGCACCGCCGAAAATCAGGGCGTTGAATGACTCGGGGCCCCGGGCCTCTGTCAGGAATTCGCTTTGGTAATCCCCGCCCATCGTAATTGCCGCGGTAAGCTCAGGGGTTATTTTATAAGAGGCGTTAAAACTTCCGATAATCTTGACTTCCTCTATCTTCCGGGTAAAGGTCTTGATTTTGTCCATCAGGACTAGTGGTGCTGTATAAGGTATGAAGGGAATCAGGTCCGCTCCGTTGGTATAATCATCAGGGGTGAGATATGGCACCGAATTATAAGCCCCGATGACGAAGTTTTGATTGATCGCGTCCGACCCGATCCGGTCCGGCACATTCGATTCTGAATAATTGATAGAAATATTCGTACTGTATCTAAATCGATCATTGGCTGACTTCCCGGTAGTGTTATTCCGGATGTTAAACCGCTTCAGGTCAGAAGCCCTTAAAATACCCTCCTGATCAAAAAACCCAAGTGAGGTATATTGGGAAAACCGCTCACCCCCGCCCTGGAAACTGAGATTGTGGCTTTGCGTAAGGCCCGTCCTGAAAAAATATTCGTCCCAGTTATATGTCGGTACCGCAGCTATTTCATCCGGTGACAGGCCCGCCCCAAGTCCGCGACCCCGCTGGTTTTCCAGGGTCAATTGTTCCTGGGAATTCATCAGGTTGTAATCATTATCCTGGAGGGAACTAAAACTGAGAATACCGGTGTAATTAACATGTAGTGGCGTATTAAAGCTCCCCTGTTTGGTTTTAATCACCACTACCCCGTTCGCACCGCGGTTTCCATAAACAGCCGTCGCAGCAGCGTCCTTGAGAACATCGACTGAAGCGATCTCCTGTGGGTTGATGCTTCTGAAATTATCCTCATCCACAGGCGTACCATCAATGATAAAAAGGGGGGCAGTATTTCCGTTAATGGAGTTGATCCCCCTGATCCGTACCGATGGCGCTGCTCCCGGTTGCCCGGAAACGGTATTGACTTCAAGACCGGCAACCTGCCCGGAGAGGGTTTGTAATACATTGGCATTGGGGCGGTTTTTGATCGTCGCATCGGTCAGGGTCTGGGATGCTACACTTGATTTCGCCCGTTTGGCCGTCCGGTATCCCTGTAAAACAACTTCCTGCAGTTCCTGCGCTTCCTGCATCAACTGTATGTTGATGACGTTCTCAGACCCCACGGTGCGCTCTGCACTCATCTGTCCGATATACGAAAACCGAAGCACCTCCCCCACGCTGACAAGGATACTGTAATTCCCGTCAAAATCCGTCTGAACCCCACGGGAGGTACCCACCACGACAACAGAAGCCCCGGGAAGGGGCTCATTATTCTGATCTACAATAATACCGGTAACTGATTTCTCTTGTGCATGAGAAAATGTAAGGCCCAACACCATAAATAGTGTGGTTAAAATCCAGGTAAACTTTGATTTCATAGTAGCGGTTTTTGTGTTGGCCATGTCTGAATGATATTCAGGAGATAATGGCGATTTAAATCCCGGATTTCTGCATTTCCCGCAGATCATTTAGAAATTTCTTAATAAATATCCCTCTTTTTTTTTACATCGCTCATGTTTTCATTGTTATTATAATTTTTCGCATTCGGTTTACTCGCCTCTAACACGTGTTCTGCAAAGGTGCTTTGGGTATTTTAAAAATCGAATAAGCTATACTTCAGCGCAGAAGAAAGGGGATTCATATTGTCTGCTGACCTGTATTCGTCTCCTTCTCCGAACATCAAACAGGCCACGGCGGATAAAAAAAATGCCTGCAGAAAACCTGCAGGCATATTAACTCAAAAAACGATTTGACTTCTTACTGGCCTGTCATTACAATATCAACAGTAAAGTCACCTGAAAATAACGCTTGTGTAAGAGTTATTGAAAATTGATCATCACATGCAGAGTACGTACCGGTACCACCAGTCGCCCATGCATCATCTCCTATGAAG
>NZ_JBAVZJ010000201.1:0-2091 GCF_049588695.1 Robiginitalea sp. | reverse complement strand
CCGGTGGCCGGAAGCCGCAACAGTATTGCCGAGGCCCTGACCAACCTTGTATGGGCGCCCCTTGAAGACGGGTTAAAATCTGTGAGCCTGTCGGCCAACTGGATGTGGCCCTGCAATAATGAAGGAGAAGATGCCAGACTCTACAAGGCTGTGGAGGCCGCTTCTGACTTTGCCATAGCCCTGGGAATTAATATTCCCACAGGGAAGGACTCCCTATCGATGAAACAGCGCTATCCGGAAGGAGACGTCCTCGCTCCGGGAACCGTTATCATTTCCACAGGAGCCCGCTGCAACGCCATCCAAAATGTGGTCGAACCTGTCTTTAAAATCACAGGGGGGCCCCTCTACTACCTGAATTTGTCCTCGGACGCCTTCAAACTTGGGGGATCTTCTCTGGGTCAGGTATTGGGCAAAATTGGCACGCAAGCCCCTACTATTCAGGATCCCGAGCTTTTTGCCAACGCATTTGACCTATTGCAGCAGGCCATAAAGGACGGGCAGGTTGTGGCGGGTCATGATGTGGCCTCCGGTGGCCTGATTACCACCCTCCTCGAAGGCTGCTTTTCAACACCCAACCTGGGGGCTGAAGTCGACCTGACCCCCCTGGGGGAATCAGATCTGGTCAAAGTACTTTTTGCAGAAAATGCAGGGGTTGTTTTTCAAGGCAAAGACGACACCGTTGAAAAAATCTTTTCGGATGGGGGAATCAAAATCCACCGGATCGGGAAAGTTCGGGAAGGGGCTGAGCTCCTTTTGAAAAACAAAGACACAAACCTGGTACTTGACATTCCAAACCTCCGGGATACCTGGTACAGGACTTCTTATTTGTTGGATGCACAACAAACCTCAGGCGGCCTGGCCCTGGCCCGCTATCAGAATTACGCACAGCAACCCCTTCACTTCACATTTCCCGAAGGTTTCAGCGGAAAACTCCCTCAGAACACCATCGAAACCCGGAAGCGTCCCAAGGCTGCTATCCTGAGGGAAAAGGGAAGTAACTCCGAACGGGAGATGGCCCATGCCATGTACCTGGCTGGTTTTGATGTGAAAGACGTCCATATGACCGACCTGATCAGTGGGCGGGAAACCCTGGAGGATATATGGTTTATCGGGGCCGTTGGTGGGTTTTCAAATTCCGATGTACTGGGCAGTGCCAAAGGCTGGGCGGGGGCTTTTAAGTATAATGCCAAAGCGAATGAAGCCTTGCAGCGCTTCTTTGCCCGCCACGACACCCTTTCCGTCGGCATTTGCAATGGCTGTCAACTCTTTATGGAACTGGAATTGATCCATCCGGATCATGAAGACCATGGGAAAATGACCTATAACGATTCCCATAAACACGAAAGTGCGTTTACCTCCGTTCGGATTGAGGAAAATCACTCTATTATGCTCAAAGGCCTCGCGGGGGCTACACTCGGGGTCTGGATTTCACATGGAGAAGGTAAGTTCCGCTTGCCGTACGACGCGTCCCGCTACAATATTGTCGGGACCTATGGGTACGATTCTTACCCCTCCAATCCCAATGGGAGCGACTACAATACGGCCATGTTATGTGATGACAGCGGACGCCATCTGGTGACTATGCCGCATATCGAACGGTCGATATTCCCCTGGAACTGGGCGCATTATCAGCACGGACGGCAGGATGAAGTCTCCCCCTGGCTGCAGGCCTTTGTAAATGCCCGGGAGTGGATTGAATCGCACGGGTAGTTATAAGGGCAAAATCAAAAAAGTAGAAATTTCTATCTTTGGGTATGGCGCGGTTTATTGTATGGCTTATATGCTGCCTTACCCTAATGGGGGCATACGGACAAACCAGGGATACTCTTTATGTTGATGAGGGGTATATCAGCATAGATGAATATGCGTTTAAGAAGAAAATCCATTCCAAACTCTATTATGAACGGCTATACGATCTGGACACAATCCTTCTTAAAAAGTTATTTTTAAAGTATTACCTGGGCGAACTGAAACCCGCAACTAAAAACCAGTTATTTGGACTTCTGGCCCAGCGAAATGAAGTGGATACAACGAAAATTATCTTTATCCACTACCAGGATACTTTGAAAACGAGGGATTCCTACCCAAGGG
>NZ_JBAVZJ010000200.1:0-3149 GCF_049588695.1 Robiginitalea sp. | reverse complement strand
ACGTAAATCCATGGCGTCGTACCGGTCTTTAAATGCGGGTTCCACATCCAGGGTGTACTGGTATATTTCACCCAAACCAGTACTGATAGGGCCCATTTGGGGCGATCCGAAACCTTCCGGGATTTTCTCCGAAGCTGCCTGGATTTTTTCGGCGATCAACTGTCGGGGGAGATAGGTTCCCATATCATCCTCAAAGACTATGGTTACCACAGACAAGCCGAATTTCGAAACGGATCGGATTTCCCGGACACCTGGCAGGTTGGCCATTTCAAGTTCTACGGGGTAGGTGATAAACCGCTCCATATCCGGAGTGGACAGGTTCCGGGAGGTCGTAATGACCTGTACCTGGTTATTTGTAATGTCAGGAACGGCTCCAATGGGAATGTTCCATAAGGAGAACATTCCGCCGGCGATAATGACAAGGGTCAGCAACACTACGGCAAATTTGTTGCGAAGACTAAATTGTATAATAGATGAAAGCATAGCTGCTTAGATGATAAAACATGCGTGGTGCGAGTGCAGGGGCACCCTCAGATAAATTTATGATTAGAAAAGAAGCGGGTTATACGTGCCGGGGTGGCTGGAAAACACCAGGGGAGAATACGCCTGAAGTTTGGAGTAAATAGTGATACTCATGCGATTGGGATTCTTTCCGTGGCTGGGGGGTATCCCAGAAGAAACGCTGCCCGATAAACAATTGTGTATGGCTCAACACCTGATTGGGCACTTGTTGAAAAGGCAGTTTTTCGTGGTCGTGCTTTTCTTCCTGATGGTTTCTTTCGTGGTCTTCTTTCTGGCTCCCGTAGTGTTTGTCTAAAAAGGTCAGGAAGGAATCGCCAAACTCTTTTTGATGGTAAGCGGCGTGTTCCAGCAGCTCGTCAAACTGCACGAGGTCGGTAACCGACAAATGCAAGCTTTGCAGGAGCAGGAGGGAAGAGAGGAGCATGGAAAGTAGTCGCGTCATCGCTATAAAGATACTATATCTGCGGATACATTTCGAGAGATTGGGGTTTCCTGCATTCCCGAAACTGCCCTAAAGTTAAAAATTCCCTGAAGTCCGGGATATGATCTTTATCAGATTCTGACCCCGGGAACGGATGTGGTTTTGTTTCCGCACACCGGATTAATTTGTACATTAAACCTCAAAACCAACACTTATGAGTTCGATGAAACTGCGTTCTATCTATATCCTGCTTGCCTTTGCCTTCCTGGCACTTCCTCAGGCCAAAGCCCAGAAAGGGTTTTCAAAATCTGCTATCCGAAAACAAAAAGAAGCAGTGTCTGCCGCTGTGGACCAGCGTCACAAACAAACCCAGGTCATGGTGGATAAAGTTTTCAGTTTTGCAGAGCTGGGATTCCACGAAGTGGAAACCTCTGAATACCTGACCGGAATTCTCGAAAATGCAGGCTTTGAAATCACCTCCGGGGTATCGGGAATACCTACGGCCTGGTTCGCCCGGTGGACCAATGGAGCAGGTCCGGTCATCGCGCTGGGCAGTGATGTAGATTGTATTCCAAAAGCGTCTCAGTACCCTGGCGTAGCCTTTCACAAGCCTATTGTGGACGGGGCCCCCGGACACGGAGAGGGTCATAATTCAGGCGTTCCCCTTAATATAACCGCGGCTCTTGCGGTACAGGAGCTTATGAAAGAAAATAGTATTGGCGGCACGCTGGTGATATGGCCGGGAATCGCGGAAGAACTCCTGGGTTCAAAGGCCTGGTTTGTACGGGACGGGCTTTTTAAGGGGGTGGATATGTGTATTTTCACCCATGTCAGCAGCAATCTCGCTGTTTCCTGGGGACAGGCTACAGGTACCGGCCTCATTTCAGTAGAATACAGTTTTGAAGGTGAAGCGGCGCATTCAGCCGGGGCTCCATGGCGGGGTCGTTCGGCCCTGGATGCAGCTGAACTGATGAATGTCGGTTGGAATTATAAGAGAGAACACCTGCATCCTCTGAAACGGTCGCATTCGATTTTTACCGATGCGGGGGATCAGCCTAATGTGGTACCTTCCAAGGCTTCAATATGGTTTTACCTCCGGGATGTGACCTATGAGGGAATTATGGAGATGTACGAAGATGCCAACCACATTGCGGAAGGCGCGGCACTCATGACGGATACCGAAGTGACCTCTCGCGTGGTTGGGGCGGCATGGCCCCGTCACTTCAACAAAGTGATCGCAGAAACCATGTACGAGAACATACAACAGGTGGGGCTTCCACAGTGGTCTGAGGCAGATCAGCAGTTGGCCAAAGCCGTGCAAAAAGCAGTTAATGCGAAAGATCCTAAAGGGCTGGCCACCGAGTTATCCGAATTGAGGAAGCCTGTCGAACGACCTGTAAGCGGTGGCTCGGATGATATTGGCGATGTTTCATGGACCGTTCCTACGGTGACGCTTCGTTTTCCTTCGAATGTGCCAGGCCTTCAGGGGCATCACTGGTCCAACGCTATAGCTATGGCGACTCCTATAGCCCATAAAGGTGCCACGGCCGGGGCAAAAGTGGTGGCGATGACCGTAATGGATTTTTTGACCCAACCCGATTTACTGGTGCAGGCCAGGGATTATTTCGAGAATGTTCAAAAAAAGGAAACCCAATACCGCCCGATGATTTCGGCGGATGACCCGCCTCCTATTGAACTCAATACGGCTATCATGCAGCAGTATCGCCCCCAACTCGAGGGGTTCTATTACGATGAAACTAAATATGACACCTACCTGGAACAGTTGGGCGTAACCTACCCTACTTTAAAAGAGGATTGAAATTTCGGATTAATCTAATTCAAGTTCACCCTCGATTCCCATGAGGATTGAGTCGATTTCAGTTAGTGCCTGGTCATAAAGCGCATCCTTTATTTTCGTGAGGTAAATACTTTCGACAAATATGTTCTGGAGTTCGACGGCATAAAGGCCTTCGATTTTTACTGGCTTCATGGTATTGTAGTTGACCACTGATCTGAGTTCGGGCGAAAGTTCTTGCATTATGATATCCCAATGTACGGCTTCCGATTTATTCACAGTATTATAGGTCAGGTCGAGCTTCTGCAAATTACGGGTGATCTCTTTGTTTTTAAGGAGTTTTAACTGTCCACTAACAGCGAGATTATTGTATATGGGATCATCGCGGTAAAAATCGGAATACTGGGAAAG
>NZ_JBAVZJ010000199.1:0-6732 GCF_049588695.1 Robiginitalea sp. | reverse complement strand
CCGGCTATAGTGGTGATATCGGGAATGAAGGCGCTTGCTGCTGGCCCTGGGGAAGGTGTGAGAATCTGTAAAGGTATCAATAGCGCGATGCAAAAGTATGCCCTGTTGCACGCGCTTTGGATAGTCCAGATAATCCCTTCCCCGAACCCGGTCGGCTATAAAGTTTCCCAGGCTCAGCTGGGGATCGTCGAATGAGAGATAGATATGGGCCAGATAGTTCACGATCGTAAAAATACGCAGATAAAGGAAGTATTGCACCCCGATAAAAACAAGGGAGTTATATTTGTCTTTCTTAAAATTTCAGCAACTATGACTTTGATTAAATCCATATCCGGAATCCGGGGTACAATAGGGGGAGTGCCAGGGGAAAACCTGACCCCTGTGGACGCCGTTAAATTTGCCGCTGCATATGGGACATGGCTTAAAACGTATCGTGAAAAAGAGAATGTAAAGGTGGTTATTGGCCGTGATGCCCGCTTGTCCGGGCAGATGGTCCAGCAACTCGTGTCGGCCACCCTGACAGGTCTGGGTATAGATATTGTAGACCTGGGGCTTTCTACTACGCCTACCGTGGAACTCGCGGTACCTCTGGAAAATGCTGACGGGGGTATTATTCTTACAGCCAGCCATAACCCAAAACAATGGAATGCCCTGAAATTGCTGAATGAAAAGGGAGAATTCCTGAATGCTGCTGAAGGCAGGGCCATTTTGGAGCTGGCAGAAAAAGAGGATTTTGATTTTGCTGAAGTAGACGATTTGGGTTCTATTAGAACAGATGACACCTATCTTCAGCAGCATATTGCATCTGTTCTGGATTTGGAATTGGTCAATGCCCCGGTTATTCGCCAAAAAAAATTCAAAGTAGTGGTGGACGGGGTGAACTCCAGCGGGGGAATAGCTATACCGGCCCTTCTGGAGGCTCTCGGGGTTGAGGTAATTCCGCTTTACTGCGAGCCTACAGGTCATTTTCCGCACAATCCGGAACCCCTGAAAGAGCATTTGGGGGCGATTTGCGAGAAAGTTGTGGAAACCGGGGCGGACTTTGGTGTCGTGGTAGACCCGGACGTAGACCGACTGGCTTTTATCACAGAAACTGGAGAAATGTTTGGGGAGGAGTACACCCTGGTCGCTTGTGCCGATTATGTTCTCGGGAAAACCCCGGGCAATACAGTATCTAATTTGTCTTCTACAAGAGCGCTTCGGGATATAACTGAAAAACACGGTGGGCAATATACGGCTGCAGCTGTAGGCGAAGTGAACGTGGTGTCCGCAATGAAAGAAACCCATGCTGTCATTGGTGGCGAGGGCAACGGGGGAATCATATATCCCAGTAGCCATTACGGAAGGGATGCCCTTGTGGGAACAGCACTTTTTCTGATGCTGCTTTCGGAAGTCAATACCTCAGTCAGTGCCCTAAAATCATCATACCCCCAGTATTATATGGGTAAGAAGAAAATACAACTTACCCCGGGACTCGATGTTGACGCCCTTTTAAAGGCTATTGCTACGAAATACCAGGACGAAGCCCTCAATACTATAGACGGGGTAAAGATCGATTTTGATGATAACTGGGTACATATGCGAAAATCCAATACAGAGCCGATCATCCGCATTTATACCGAAGGAGCTTCGCAAAACGCTGCAGATGAACTCGCGGATCGCTTTATCTCTGAATTAGAGACCCTGGCAGCGGGTGCAGTTTAGTCCTCCGAAATCCCTGCAGGAGCCTGATTGCGGTGTTTCCAGCGTTTATGCGTCCAGAAATAGTACTCCGGGGCCTCGTGTATCGCTGATTCCACTTCCCTGAAAAATGCGTCCGTTACACCATAATTGGGTACGGTTTTCGGGGCCGCAGCCAGAACGATAAAGGTTCCCTGGTAATACCCGCGTTTTATTTTTCGGACTTTGAGATACAGGGCGGGCAGGTCGAATTTTTTGCACAAGATTTCACCCCCCACGTGCATGGGTACTGTTATACCCATAAATGGCGCCCAATACCGTGCCTTTTTTCGGGTGGGAGACTGGTCGTTAAGCATACCATAAGTATCCACAATACCTTCGGTTTTATTGCGCCTCATCACCTTCCAGGATTCTTTTGTCGTAATAAGGGAAGTTCCGAGCCGGGCCCTTACCTGCCGCACCCAACGGTCAAAGAATTTGTTGTTCAGGGATTGGTAGATGCCATATCCTTTGCTTTTGATATGCGGGTCAAGGGCAATGGTCCACTCCCAACTGGCGTAATGTGGAAAAAAAGTAACCGTGCTTTTACCCTGTGCCTCAAACTGGCGGAAGGTATCCAGGTTTGTAAAGGTGAAGTGCTTCTTAAGATCCTCTTCGCTGATGTTCAGGGTCTTGATCATCTCCAAAAACATATCGCACATATGGGCATAGAACGCCCTTGTAATCCTCTGTCTTTCCCGGGGTGATTTCTCCGGGAAGACCAGTGCCAGATTTTCCTGAACTACTTTACGACGGTATCTGACAACCTTGTAGATTATAAAAAAAAGTGCGTCAGACAAGAGATACAGGAGACGGAAAGGTAGTTTTGAAACACCCCATAAAAACGGATAACTCAAAAGAAACACAAGTCTCTCCATACACGGCAATATGTGCAAATATAGTTATATTTAGCCCCAGACAAAGGGCACTAAATGAATTTGCATATCGCTACAATTGCCGTTATTGCGGCCAATATTTTGGTATCCCTCAAGGGTTTTAAGGATTATGCTTTTTTTGAAAGATATAAGTTCAATATCAGTGCCATCCTGGGAGGCCAGAAAGACCGGATGCTGACATCGGGCTTTCTGCATGTAGACGGAAGTCATCTTCTGTTGAATATGTTTACCCTCTACTTTTTTGCAGATGTGGTCATTCAGTGGCTCGGACCGGTTAAATTCCTGATCATCTATTTGATTAGCCTGGTGGCGGGGAGCCTCCTGGCCCTTTCTTTCCACAAGAAAGAGCCATATTACAGTGCGGTAGGTGCCAGCGGGGCGGTGACAGGGGTTTTATACGCGGCTATTTTACTGCAGCCCGATATGCGGCTGGCCCTTATGTTTATACCCATTCCGTTGCCTGCCTATATACTGGGGATCGGGTACCTGATGTATTCCATTTACGGCATGAAAAAGCGATTGGGTAATATTGGGCATACCGCCCATTTTGGCGGGGCTGTGGGGGGATATATTACTACGCTGATATTTGTACCTTCCATAGTTACAGCCCATCCTGTCATGGTCCTGCTTCTGGCCCTGCCCATCGTGCTTTTGTTTATCCTTGAGAAATTGGGAAAGTTATAAGAGTCCTGAATCCCTCAAAAATTTGGCTTATCATTTGTCTTAGTGGAGTTTAATTATATCGAAATCACCTTTTTCTTTATACCAAAGACTCTTTTAGAACGTTAGTGGGTTATCTATATGATAACAAACGCTCTTGAAATGAGGCAATTTTACAAGACATTGCTATTTATTTTAGTGCTTACAGGCATGGCCTGTAGTGATGAAACGGTAGTTTATGAAGACGGGCTGAAAACAGAGCTCTATGTCGAAACCAATTCAGCTGCTCTAAAATCGGCTATATCCTACGAGAAGTCCGGAGTTTTAAAACTTCATACCACCGAAATGGCTATGGCCAGTGATGGCACAGCCAAAGCGGGGGACTACCCCCTCACGCTCATAGCCACGGTAAACCCTCCTGCCTTTCCGGGATCCGAACCCCTGACTGCTACCCATGCCTATCTGGACGGCAACTATATTTATGTAAGCTATAACCGGGCCGGAGAAATCTACCAGGGCGCCCTGGATGTTATCGATATTTCAGATCCCAATGTGCCCATGGCTCGTTCCCGCCTTTTTTACTCCAATGCGGATATTAATAGTTTGGCTGTCGCTGGGGGATACATATACGCCGTAGGGGCCATAAATGCCGAAACCTCGGATGTAGCCACCTTTAATTCTTTTATCGCGCGGATACCCGTTTCGAACGGCGTCCTGGAGACGGATGGAATTATATACGGATTTCAGCAGGGTTTTAATGCTACTGATGTCCTTATCGATGGCAGCAGGACCATCGTGACGAGCGGTAAAGAAGGAGCGGTAGCCTCATATAACACTTCTGACCTTTCGATGGTCGACGAGACTTTTATGACCGATGCCCGGTCCCTGACCCCTTGGCTAGATGGATATGCCATTTTGGATGGAGGTTCGGGGGTTCGCGTGCTGAATTCAAGCCTTGTCGAAACGAACCTGATTGCCATAGGTACAGACCTGGGGGCTACCAGCAAGAAAACGCTGGATACCTGGCAGACCCATATCCTGGTTCCTGAAGCAGATCAGGGGGTAGGTATCTATCAGGGTACTACGGGTACACTGATTCAATACGTCTCTATTCCTCCTATTCCTACCGGTACACCTGCCGGAGATGCAGTGACTAATGCCGTTTCTGTGAATGACGACCTGTTGTTTATGGCCAATGGGGGCGCAGGGTTAGCCCTGGCTGAAATGCTCGCGTCTACAATTACCACAGCGGGAACGATCAATCTGGACGGTTCCGTAAACTATGTAACCTCCGAAGGGGACTACGCCTTCGTCGCCTCCGGGGCCGATGGCTTGCAGATTATTAAACTCAACAGGGCTCCCAAAACACTGGTAAACGCTTGTTCAGGATTGCCTACATATGAAGGGAGCAGTATTCTGAATGTAGGGCCGGCCGAAGCCTTGAATTTTCAGGGTGGAAAACAACTGGATGTTATTAATATTGAAGGGTTTTTATTGCTTTGCGGATCCTGGACAGTTACCGATCAGGTGAGCATTGCTCCTGGCGGAGTATTGCGGCTCTTCGGAACCCTGGCTATTGGCAGCAATCAGGACAGGGGTGCGCTCACTGTGGGTGCTGGGGCCTTGCTCCAAATCGAAGGGAATGTAACCATATACGGTGACCTTATCATGGAAGACGGGGCCCAGGTGGAGTTCCTGGGGGATTCCTCAGTTATCGATATTTTTGGAGATGTTTCCGCGGGAAGGGAAGCTACCGTGAGCGGTAAATTCAGGGATGTCCGCCAGAAATTTGGAGATTGATCCCGGATAATTCCCCAATTCCTGTACACCGGGGAGGGTCTTAAGGCAGTAACTCAGCTATTTTGGCCTCCAGGGCTTCGCCCCTGAGATTCTTTGCCACGATTACCCCATTTTCATCGAGTATAAAGCTCGCGGGAATCGCCCGAACATTATAGAGTTCCGCAATCTCATCGAAGTAACGCACATTGGATACGTGGTGCCACGTCAATCCATCCTGTTCAATGGCCTTTTTCCAATCGGCCGCATTCCTGTCCAATGAAACCCCCAGAACCGAAAGTCCTTTATCCTTAAACTTTTCGTATACCTTAACGATATTGGGGTTTTCCGCCCGACAGGGGCGGCACCAGGCAGCCCAAAAATCCACGAGGGTAACTTTGCCCAGCACATCGTTAAGGGCGAGTGCTTCACCCGAAGGAGTAGGGGCTGAAAAATCCGGGGCCCGGGACCCCACAGACGTACGCTCTTGAGAAGAAATTTGGGAATTGATGTTTTCACCCAGTGACGAGAGCCGGATAGACTCATCCAGGCCTTCAAAAAGATTTGCCACTTCGGAATGAGGAATGGCCTGGGATTGCAGCATCCGGGAGAGTACCATGGCAGAGATCAGCGCCTTCGGATGCTCTGTAATAAATGCTTTTTCAAAATCCATCGCACTTCCCTGAAGCTCAAAGAACTCATCGCGCAGGGCATTCATATTTGCTGTATCCCGCGACTGCATGGCCACCTGCATCTCAGTATTAATCGCATTTCGCCGGTCCATAAGTTGGCGAGTTCCCTTGACGAAATCTGAATAATACTCATTTTGCAAGGTGCCTTTGACCTCGGCGCTCCCAAGGCTGTCGCGATGTGCCGTAATGTTTATAGAACCATTTTCAATAAAAACCGGGATGCCCGCATTGACCCCTTCAATAAAGATATACCGGAGTTCAGGAGCCGCGGCATCACCTTTAAAACTAAAAGTACCGTTAAAGATCAGGGAGGTGTCCCCGGGGATGGCGCGCATGTTTTCATCACTTTTCCTCAGAAATACCTGGGTGCCTTCTTCAAGTGGACCTGCGATGGTTCCGGTAATTTCATAACCGGATTTGGTCTCGGTGGAACAGGCTGCGAATAAGAAGAGAACCGGAAGAACCCTAAAAATAACTTTCATACAAATCATTTATATGTAAGCCGCAAAGGTAGTTAGGGTAGGCAGAAAAAAAAAAGGGCTTAACAAAAGGTTATGCCTTGACCGGGAGTCCCGGAATTAAAACTGATACCGGATTCCCAGGGCAATATCAAAATTAAAATTATCCGTGAAGCCATCGTAGCCGATAATACCAATTTCCGGGCGGAAATCCACCGACAGGAGTAAAGGGATATCGAAATTGTACTCCAGACCGATGTCCCCGGCCCCGAACAGGAAGAATCCCCCATTGGCATCTGTATCGTAGTCATCGCTGAAATTAACGTTCCCTATACCGCCTCCGGCCCCGTAAAACCAGTTGAAATTTCCATCCAGTTTTCGAACCCACTGATGCAAGCCTGCGAGTTTAAAAGCATTGTAGTTCCGATTGTTCCTCCAGCCGAGATCAAATTCCAGTCGGGTAGCACGCGTCAGGGATTTCTGATACGAAATCTCTGCTCCAAAGCCATCGCTATCTCCCAGCCGCAGGCC
>NZ_JBAVZJ010000198.1:0-3073 GCF_049588695.1 Robiginitalea sp. | reverse complement strand
CCTCCAACCTACTCGCAATCCCCGTTACCGTTTTTAAAAGGGACGTATCCGCCTTTCTAAAGCGATGTACGGAATCTTTTGACCTGGTCTTTGCAGACCCTCCCTATGATTTTTCCCAGGAACAACTCAGCGAAATTGTTTCACTTTGCTTTGAAAGGGAATTAGTAAAAGAAGACGGAATCCTCATTGTGGAACACAGCACAAAAAGGGATCTGAGCGAATTAGAACACTTCGATTCTGCCCGGAAATACGGTAGCACCATTTTTAGTTTTTTCAGGCCCTGAAGTAAAAAAACAGCAGGTCATAAGCCGGATTCTGTATGCCCGACCCTGAGGTCGGGATTCCCGTCATTTATCTAGACCCCGCGTTACCCCGGGGTTCCATCCGCCTACCCGTCGGCTTGAGCGTGCAGCCCTCAAATGCCGACCTACATGGCGTTGCACCGCATAGAGTTTGCCGATTTCACTACAGCCGAACTGTACTTGCTTTCTGTTGCACTGGTCCGCACCTCGCGGTGGACGGGCGTTACCCGCTATGCTGCACTATGGTGTCCGGACTTTCCTCCCCGCCAAATAGGCGGGGCGACAGGCCGACCTGCTGTGCGACAAAGGTACTCCAATTGTTGATAAAATCGGGATTCCTGCCCCAGATCCGGTGGGGATTCCCAATGTGATCTGTATATTTGTGAGAAGGCACAAAAACGTCAATACCAGCGCCCTGAATGATGGAACCTTTTATCGTATCCGCCCGAAAGTACAGACCTCAGCATTTTGAGGAAGTCGTTGGTCAGCAGACCATCACGGAGACGCTATTGAATGCTATCGAAAAAAACCACCTGGCCCAGGCCTTGTTGTTTTGTGGGCCCAGGGGGGTGGGAAAAACCACCTGTGCCCGAATACTGGCAAAAAAAATCAATGAAGACGGCCATGAGCAGGAAGGTGAGGATTTTGCCTTTAATATTTTCGAGCTCGATGCGGCCTCGAATAACTCTGTGGATGATATCCGGAACCTGACCGACCAGGTACGTATACCCCCTCAGACTGGAAAATACAAGGTCTATATCATCGATGAGGTGCACATGCTCTCTCAGAATGCATTTAATGCTTTCCTCAAAACCCTGGAAGAGCCGCCTGCCCACGCCATTTTTATTCTGGCCACTACCGAAAAACACAAGATCATTCCCACGATCCTCTCCCGCTGTCAAATCTTCGATTTCAAAAGGATTACGACATCCGATGCGGTGGCTTACCTTAAAAAAATAGCCTTGGAACAGGGTATTGAGGCTGAGGAAGACGCCTTACATATCATAGCTCAAAAGGCAGATGGGGCCATGCGGGATGCGCTTTCGATTTTTGACCGGGTCGTCAGTTTCGCGGGAAACACCCTGACCCGAAAAGCGGTGGCTGAAAACTTCAACGTCCTCGATGTAGAGGTTTATTTTCAAGCGACCCGTCTCATTTTAGCCCACGATATCCCGGGACTCCTGGTTTATTTCAATCAGGTACTGAGTGCCGGCTTTGAAGGGCATCATTTTATCAGCGGCCTGGCTTCCCATTTTCGGGATCTCATGGTCTGTCGCGATGCCCAGACCATTGCCCTTTTGGATACCAGTGACGCGGTGAAAGAACAGTTTCTGGAACAGGCTAAAGAAGTAGATTCTGAATTTCTTTTAAACGCGCTGGATCTGGCCAACACCTGTGAATTGAACTACAAAGCGAGCAGCAACCACCGGCTCCTTGTGGAATTATGCCTGATGCAACTCGCCTCCATAGGCGTGGCCGAAAAAAAAAAGGGTAGTCAGCAGGACACCCCACTGATTTCGGCATCCCACTTTCACGGTCAGGCACCTGCACCCCAACCACCCTTTCAAAAAATACAAACCCCGACGATCCCGGCAACCCAGGGTAAGGAAAGCTTAGGGAATCCCGAAGCCAACACGAGGCTTGGAGAACCACCAGCGGGTTCTGAGATTTCCCTACCCGGGCATGCCCAGGTTACCCCACCTGTCGCTTCCCCAGAGGTTTCTGCCACAAAACCAACACCAGCGGAAGATGTCCCGGTGCCTGAGCAGCCCGTCAAAATTGCCCTGAAAGATAAAAGGGAGGCCAAAGTCTCGGGGCTTTCCCTCTCCTCCATTCGGGCCAAGAAATTACACGAAGCTCAAAAAAAGGCGCAGCAACCCGAACCTGAAAATCTACCTGAAGACCCTGTGGAGCCCGAAAAACTAATTGCACTCTGGCAGGAGTTTACCGAAAGGACAGAATCTAAAGGAAAAAAAATACTGGCTTCCAGCCTGGCCACGGATACCCCAAAATTGCAGGAGGGGCACCTCATCAGCATTGAACTGCCCAACAGCACCATGAAAAAAGAAGTGGAACGGGATCAGCTGGACCTGATGACCTTCCTGAGAAAGTCCCTCAATAATTACAGTTTAAAACTTCGTATTACCGTCAATGAAGAAGTGGCCCGGCAATACGCCTTTACCCCTGAGGAGAAATACGAGAAACTCAAGGAGAAAAACCCGGCCATCGACCTGCTCCGCAGAACCTTTGACCTGGATCTGTAGCGGTAAGATTTTTAGACACTGTCCATTCGCGACTCAAACGATCGCTTTAGAATACGGTTCGAACCTCCTCATAACCCCCAGCGGAATTGCCCTCAAAACCAGAATTCGATGTCTTTGGCATGCGGGGTGAATTCTTTTACCTTTGCGTTAAACTACACACATATGCTCGGTTTAAAGCTTCCCACGGATCCACGGTGGGTCAATATCGTTGAAAAAAATATCGATGAAATCCTGACAGACCACGCCTTTTGTGAGCAGAAAGCGGCCAGTACGGCCATCTCCCTGATCGTCACCTTTCCGGAATACCCGGACCTTGTTCAGGAAATGATCGCCTTGTCCCGGGAGGAAATGGGGCACTTTAAAATGGTCCACGATCGTATTCTCGCCCGCGGGAAAACCCTGGGTCGGTATCGCAAGGATGAATACGTCATCGCCCTGATGAAGTTTTTTCCCAAAGGAGGCAGCCGTAGTGAACAACTCGTACACAGGCTCTTGTACGCAGCCCTG
>NZ_JBAVZJ010000197.1:0-1676 GCF_049588695.1 Robiginitalea sp. | reverse complement strand
CCCAAAAAAGAGTTACCGCGGATCGCGCACTATGTGCTGCATCATCCTGAGATCACAGCGGGCCAAATTGCCCATATGTACCATCACGATCCGGAAGGCCCCTTTTACAACGACGCTTTGAAATTTTCAATATTCTGTACGGCTGTAGCTGCGGCGGTGCAACAGGGGAGTTTTGGAGGCCTGGACGTGATCCACCTGCACGACTGGCACACCAGTCTCCTTCTTTTTCTAAGAGAATTTAGCTCGGATTATCCTGAACTTGGGAAAATACGGATGGTTTATACCATCCACAACCTCGCTATCCAGGGGATTCGCCCCTTGCGTAATAATCCTTCCGCCCTGGAAACCTGGTATCCCGACTGTGCGTATAACCTAAGCGCCCTGCAGGACCCCAGATATCCGGATTGCGTAAACCTTATGGCGCTTGGGATTCGAAGGGCTGATGCGGTACATACCGTTTCCCCATCCTATATGCAGGATATTCTTAAGCCCAGTGAACCTCCAGAATTTATAGGGGGCGAGGGCTTGGAAGCCGATCTAATCGCCGCCAGGGAGGAATCCCGACTGTTTGGAATTCTCAATGGGTGCAACTACAAAAATATCCGCACGGCTACCCGTGGGAGGCTCTTCCCCAATACGATTCAGGAGATCTTTCGCTGGTTGCAGATGGAAGATAAGAAATACAAGGCCGATTTTCTGGCCCATACGGGGGAGAAGGTATTTCGGTTTATGGAGAACCCACCTTCTTTTATTTGTACGAGTGTAGCCCGTTTGACCGAACAGAAGTTTTATTTCTTTAAAAATACACCTCGCGTATTGGAGGGTATCCTGGAGAGACTCCGTGCAGTCAATGGGGTGTATATGCTTTTGGGTACCGGGGCACCGGAATATGAAGAATTTTTTAGGGAAGTAAGCTATGACTTCCCCAACTTCATCTTTACAAACGCCCAGTCTGAAGATCTGATTGATTCTATGTATCTGGAGACCGACCTTTACCTTATGCCCAGTCTTTTTGAGCCCTGTGGAATCAGCCAAATGCTCGCCATGCGGAATGGAAATCCGTGTTTTGCCCATGCTACCGGGGGGCTTAACGATACTATCCGCCATATGGAAACGGGCTTTCTGTTTGGGGGAGGGTCTTATGATGCCAAAATTGAGAATATGGAAGGGGTCTTCAAAGAGGTGGTGGAACTGTTTTTTAAAGATCAGGAGAAATGGCAGAAGATCAGGAAAGCAGCTGAGAAAGAGCGGTTTACCTGGAAGGCTGCGGTAGCCGAATATTACTGTGATCTTTACAGACTTCAATAGGCTGGCAATCCGGGTACCTTCTATTTGTTAATAAAGGTTTAAAGGGGGCGTTCCAATTGTTAAGACGGGGGCGTTTGCTTATTTTTACAGGACGTTCAAAATCCTATTACACAATTACATTATGGCACAAAAAGCGAGTATTTCATTTGACGGTAAAACCCATGAATTCCCTGTTGTCGAGGGAACTGAAAATGAGCTGGCAATAGATATTAAAACACTCCGGTCCGATATGGGCTTGATAACCCTGGACCCCGGATATAAGAATACAGGTTCATGCGAGAGTGCCATTACTTTTCTGGACGGCGAACAGGGAATCCTCAGATACCGGGGCTATCCCATTGAAGAGTTGGCGGAGAAAGCTGATTTTC